>NZ_JBHVDM010000002.1:0-153495 GCF_042802775.1 Nocardia sp. NPDC057455
CGGCGAAGGATCGATCGACCAGATCCTCGCCGACCTCGCCGAGCTCCGCCTACTCGGCGCGCACACCGTCGTGCTCGACCCGTTCCTCGGCGACCCGGCCGAGACCGAGCACCCCGAGATCGCCTGGCAGGCGCTGGCCGCAGTCAGGGCAGGGATGGAGAATTGAGCGATCGGCGGCGATGACGGTCGTTGCTCTTGATGTGGATCAGCAGCGACTGGGCAGGGGAGGCGGCGAGCACCTCGTCGGCTGCGATTCTCACCGTAGGTGGGAGCGTGGGTTCGCGCGGAGCCGGAGAGACGGATTCGAAAGTCCGCTGGCTCGTTGCGCTGGCAGGTTCCGGCCAAGGAACCCCTATCGCGTGACAGGGATCCTTGGCCGATTACTGCCTCAGGGCTGGCGAGGGCGGGCTCCGGTGGTGGGGCTTGTGCGGTTGTCTCTGCGGCGAGCGAGTCCGGCGAGGCCGGCGAGGCCGAGGAGACCGAGTAGGCCCCACAGGCCGGTCTTGTCACTGTGGTCGTCCTCGACGCGGGTTTCTTGGGCTGTCTGTGTGGTCGCAGCAGCAGGGGTCGCTTCGACTATCCGACTCCGCCGAATGTGAGGATCAGGGCTGTCAAGGGGATCGCGATGGTCTTGCGCATATGCATCACTCCCTTTCGCTCGTTGACCCCCCGGCGGTACCCGGCGGGAAAGATCGGAAACACGACATGATCGTTTCCGGGGCAGGCATGGAACAACAACTGCTTCTCGGCCAGCGCGACACGCCGTGCCAGATCTGTCGGCACCACCCGGTCCCCGCGACGAGACCACCATCGTCCGGATTCGACCACGAATTCTTCCGGCCGATCGGACGAGTTGTTCGAGGCTGCCTCGGCGGAATCAAGACTGGTGGTCATCGTGTGCCCTCCAGGGCAGGGATGTTGGCCGAACCGCTCCGGGCCCGATTCGAGCTGGGTGGTGTTGTGGCCAAGGGATGCGGTTCGCCGGTGAGGTGAGCGATGGTGGCGGCGACTTCGTTGATGGTGGCGGTGGTGTAGATGCCGGTGGTGCCGCTGCCGTTGTGGCTGTGGCGGGCGAACTCGCTCGCTACGGCCGGGCCGTAGTGGCGTTCGACCCACGTCGTGGTGGTGTGGCGCAGCCAGTGAATGGAGATGCCGTGGGTGTGTACCCAGGGCAGGTGCTGGCCGAGGCGTTCGAACAGTCCGTTGTAGCGGCGGCGGGTGATGGGTTTTCCGTTGCGAGCGCGCAGCAGCTGCTCGTTCGGTGCCGCGCCGCGCTGTTCGCCGTGGCGGCACAACGCGCGCATCAAGGTGGGGGAGACCGGCTGCCACAACTGCGTGCCGCCCTTCTCCCGCAGCAGCACCAGCGACTGCACCGGATCCAGATCCTGCGGCCGCAGCCCCAGCGCCCCGCCGCGGCGGCACCCGGTCTCGGTGTGCAGCCGCAGCAACAACGTATCCAGCTCAGGGTCGTTGCCCGTGGTCGCCGCCACATGCACGATCTGCGCCAGCAGATCGCTTTGCAACGCACGACGATTCGAGCGCGTGCGCTTCGGCTTGGTCAACCGGACCGCAGGGTTGTCGCGCGAGTCGATCACCCGGTTGTCCTCGGCGTGCTTGTACAGCCGCCGCAACACGTCGATGACATGGCGGACCACATCGCGTCCCCCGCGGTCGCTGCGGCGGATCACCCGCTGCGCGCGGATCGCCTCGCACAACCCCTGCAGATCCGCGGTCGTCGGCTCGTCCAGGCGCCGTGCGCCCCATCCGGGCTGGGCGAGGATCTTGCTCCAATACGTCCCGTAGTGCTCCCGGGTCGCCCCCTCCGGCATGGAGGCCAGCACCTGCGGGATGTACTCGGCGAAAGTCGGCACTACACGGGCGGATCCGGTCCCTGCCGATAGATCGGCCAGGGTGAGCCCGAACCGCTCCATCATCATCTGCACCGTGGCGACGTCGGCGTCGGTGCGCGCGCTCATGCGTGGGCTCCCTCGGCGAAGCGATGCGCGAGGATCTGATCGAGCACATGCGCCGGATACACCACCAGCAGAGCGTGCTCGGGGTCGGCGGCCAGCAGGACCCGGTCGTGGACGCGGATACCCGCGCCGCGACGGATCGCCGCAGGCAGGGGCAGGTGCCCATGCTTGGTGACGCCGCGGTGGCCGTAGCCGGGGCGGGTGATCACGATCAACCCGCCTGTGATCCGCCACGACAACTGGTCACCAGGACGCCAGTCCAGCGCCGTGAGAACGGTCTTGTCGACGACATGGCCGTTGGAATCGACGGGACGGATGCTGTGCACCGCCGTCCGCCGCGGCGGTTGCTCGACCTTGCCCAGCGGAAGCCCGGGCACGCGGGACATGGTGTCAAGGCCACTGCTGGCGGTGGCCGCAGCGAAGGAGGGAACGACCGGAATCAGTGTGTCATCGGTCACACTTTTCACCCCCCGAAGGGGTAAAACCGCAGGTCGCGCCGGGAATTCGGAAGAGGGTGTCCAGGCTGCGCCCGGACCCGATTTCTGAGGCATATTTGCCACGTTTTTGTGTCCGGAGGGGGACTTGAACCCCCACGCCCGATAAAGGGCACTAGCACCTCAAGCTAGCGCGTCTGCCATTCCGCCACCCGGACCGGTGTGCTCAGCAAGATTATCGGATCACTCCGCGTGGACCAAATCGCGGCTGGACCTGCGCTTTGTCGAGCGAGAAGGGGAGACGTGCGGGTGGGGGGTTGACGTAACGTTTGCGGCCGGCTCGGAAGCGAGTCGGCGAGGGCGGTCGGGTGCGGGTGGGGCTTCCTGCGCCGCTGCCTCGAGCACTTGCCTACAATGTCGCAGGGTTCACGCGCGCCGCTTGGTCAGGTCTGCGGTGAGTTCGGCGGCCGGCACTCGGCGAACGGCCGATAGCTGGCCACCAGCGGTGTCAACGGTGACCGTCGACACCGCGCAACCGTGGAACCTCGGCAAGCGATAGCGCGGTCGCGCCCACTGTGCCGGCCGACGGAGACCGGTGGATCGATGCGGCCGGTCGCCTTCGCGCCGGATGGGCACCGCTTGGGAATCGGCCTTGCCGACCACGTGATCGCCTTGTGGAATCTGCGTGTGCCTCGATGAAGTGCGTACCGACCCACGTCGGGGTCGCGTGTGCACTCGACGAGGACACCCGGTCCTTCTACGCTCCCCGTTCTCGACTGCCACGGCGGGGGTGGGGACTCGTAGGCCCGGCCTCGAAGCGACCTGGGTGCTGGCTGGCTCGCTTCCGGCACGCTGTATTCGGACCGACCCGTCGGCCGGGCGCGTCCGGGGGATGCGCCGGTTACCGGTGTGCCTGCCGTCAGCTTTTCATCGGATCGTGGCCCCAGTTCATCAGCGAGTATCGCCACTTGCTGTTCTCGATTTCGCCGGAAGGTCGCTGCTCGAGATGGCGGTGCGCATAGCCGACGACTTTGCGCATATGCGCGTAATCATCGTCGGTTGGTTCGGTCTTCTCGAGGATGTCCACGATGCGACGTCCGCTGACGTGCCCGGTCGACTCGCCGCCGTCTTCCGGTTTCTGTCCTACGGACTTGGATTCGTCGGTGTCGAGCCACCGGCGTAGTTCTTTTGCCGTCATGTTGACGACTTTGTCGAATTCCGCGCGCGTGTCTTTCTTGTCCGTGGTCATGGCGGCTCCGTTTGCTATGTCAATCGTTCTTCCGACGTAGCGCCTCGGGTTTGTGCACGGCGTCACGGCCGCTTTTCGCACTGCGCACCCGGTACTGCGGATCGTCTTCGGATGCCCGGACGGTCCGGCCCGCCGCCTCGGTATCGGACGTTATCACCTCTTCTACCTGGCCTTTTGCGGTACTTCCGTGGCTGTTCCATTCGACTTCGTCGCCTTTGTCGAATGATCGTTTGCTCATGGTCGAATCCTTACCTTTCCCGTTTACGACGTGCACGTGTTACCCGCGCGACGGCACCGGAAACCGATAGCCGAAGCGGTGCTGCATCGATTCGATATCGGCCGGGGCGGGGCGGCGGAATCCGGTTGTATCAGGACGGTAGGCGGTGCGGTTGCTCGGCGTGCCGCGAGATGGCCACACGCCGCAGCCGAGCAATTCGACAACCCCGGTAAAGCGGTAGGTCAGAGGAGTTCTTCAAAAGTCCGTTCGAACCCCAGCGCACCGCGGCCGTCGGCTACCTGGCGGTCGAGGACGGTCTTCATGGGCGCGACGAAGTCGAGGGCGACGTTCGCGTCGCGACTGGCACGGTTGATCGCGTCGAGTGCGGCTTTGTGGAATGCGATGGATTGGACGGGATCGGTGTAGGCGGCGGTGTCGATGACGTCGCCTTGGTGTGGCAAGGACTGGGCCATCGCGGTGACCCACGCGGCGGCTCGCCGGCCGAATTCGGCCGCCGGAACGCCCACGGAGCGCATCATGGCCGCACCGTGCAGGAATCCGCCGAACATGGCGTACATGGTTGCGAGCAGGGCGAAGTCGTAGGTCGAGGCGAAGCCCGCGTCTTCGCCGAAGTACTCCGCGGCAGCGAGCAATTCGAGGGTTTCGCGGTGCGCGTCGAAGACTGCCCGGGAGCCGCTGTAGAGGATGGACGCGCCGGGTTGGCCGATCATGGGCGGCACCGCCATGATTCCGCCGTCGAGGTAGGCGCAGTCATATCCGGCGGCCCAGGCGGCGAGTTCGCGAGCCTCCTCGGGAGCGGTGCTGGTCAGGTTGATCAGCTGCCGTCCGGCCAGTCGGTCGGCGACCGGGTCGAGGGTGGCGTGCACCGAGGCATGGTCGAGCAGTACGGCGATGATCGGGCCGTCGGCGCCGATCGCCTCGGCGACGGTCGCGGCGGTGACGGCTCCGGACGCGAGGAGTTCGGCGTCTTTGCCGGGGGTGCGGTTCCACACGGTTGTCGGCACGCCGGCTTTCAGGAGAGTCGCGGCCAACGCTTGGCCCATTGCGCCGAGTCCCAAGATGGTCACCGGGGTCTTCGTGGTCTCCGCCATTGCGGGTTCAGCTCCTTGGATCGAGAAATGTCCTGGTCAGCGCGCTGTGACCAATCGTGCTCGTTGCCTGAGACAAGGGCAAGTACCTACTATTTTGTCCGGTACTTACCAAGTGGTTTGTGAGCAGGTAGCGAGGTGGACGGTGGGTACGAAGCGATCGGGACCGTACTTCTGCGGCATCGATGCCGCGATGGATGTGGTCGGCGGCAAGTGGAAGGCGCTGATTCTCTGGGAGCTGGAGAATCACGGGGTGCGGCGCTTCGGCGAGCTGCGCAAGGGGCTGCCGGGAGTCTCGGAGAAGATGCTGATCCAGCAGCTGCGGGAGCTGGAGGAGGACGGCATCGTCAGCAGAACCGTCTACCGCGAAGTGCCGCCGCGCGTGGAGTACCGGCTGACCGATATCGGCGTCGCGCTCAACGCCGCGTTGGAGCCGCTGGGCGCCTGGGGACGCGACCGCATCGATCGCATCGGGGCGCCTCGGGTGCACGAGCAGCTCTGAGGAGGATCCTTCGAAAGTGAATGTTTCACTCGGGCAACATCCTTCAGCGGAAGATCAAGCTACTAGTCGGTAACTTTAGTTACTTTTGTGCACACCCTGTGTAATTGACGCGTAGCCGGGCCCGTCGTATGTTCCACGTCACAACTTTGCAAGATGTGGGTGGCAGCGCAGATGTCGGATGATGGGTATGACCTACGGGTCTTGCTGACGCGGGCGCTTCGCCGGATTCAGGAGTTGGAGGCGCGGCCGCAGCGCGAGCCGATCGCCATCGTGGGTATCGGCTGCCGCTTTCCCGGCGGTGCCGAAACCCCGCAGCAGTACTGGGAACTGCTGTCCTCGGGCCGCGCCGCGATCGTCGAAGCGCCGGAACACCGTTGGACCATAGCCGATTCCGCGCCTCGGCGAGCTCGGCGGCGGGCGGGCCTGCTGACCGGTCCCATCGACGCCATCGATGCCGAGTTCCTCGGGATCGCGCCGCGCGAAGCGGCCTCGATGGATCCGCAACAGAGGCTGGCGCTCGAAGTCGCTTGGGAGGCGATGGAAGACGCCGCATTGGTGCCGGACAGCCCGGCCGCGGCCCGCACCGGGGTCTTCCTGGGCGTCAGCTGGCAGGAGTACCAGCGCACGATCACTCCGGACTGGGTGAGTTCGGTGGACGCGCACACGCTCACCGGGACCATGTCGAGCATCGTGGCCGGGCGGGTGTCCTACGTGCTGGGGCTGCGCGGTCCCGCGGTGGCGATCGACACTGCGTGTTCGTCATCGCTGGTGGCGGTGCATCAGGCGTGTCGCAGCCTGCGCACGGGGGAGTGTGACGTCGCGTTGGCGGGCGGGGTCAATCTGCTGCAATCCGAACTCACCTCGGAGGCGCTGGCACGCATGGGCGCGCTCTCACCGGACGGGCACTGCCGTCCCTTCGATGCTCGCGCGAACGGGTATGTGCGCGGGGAGGGCGCGGGGGTGGTTGTCCTGAAGACGCTTTCGCGGGCGATCGCCGACGGCGACGCAATCAGGGCGCTCATCCGCGGCTCGAGCGTGAACCACGACGGTCGTTCCATGGGGTTGACCGCGCCGAACCCGACGGCTCAGCGCGAGTTGCTGCACGCCGCGCTCGCCGACGCCGGGTGCACCGCCGACCAGATCGGCTACGTGGAGACGCACGGCACCGGCACGCCGCTGGGCGATCCGATCGAGATCGAGGCTTTGTCCCAGGTTCTCGGTGCGACGCGGGCGGACGGATCGGTGTGCCTGCTCGGATCGGTGAAGTCGCAGATCGGTCACCTCGAGGCGGCCGCGGGCATCGCCGGGCTGATCAAGGTGGTGCTGCAACTCGAGCACGAAAGGGTGCCGCGTCAGCACGATTTCGCCACGATGAACCCCAAGATCGCGCTCGACGGCACGGCGCTGGAGCTGCCGACCCGCGATGTCAACTGGCCGCGCACGCAGCGGACGCGGTTGGCGGGTGTGAGTTCGTTCGGTTTCGCGGGCACCAACGCGCATGTGGTGCTGGAGCAGGCACCCGCGCCGCAGCCGCGCGCGGACCCGGAAGGACCGGCGCTGCTCGCTCTTTCGGCACGAACCCCATCCGCGCTCGACACGCTGTCGCGCCGCTACCTGGAGCAGTGGGAGCGGCCTGGGGCGCCGCTCGCCGATGTCGCCGCCACCGCGGCGCTGGGACGCACGCATTTCGTGTACAGGCGCGCGGTCGTGGCGCGAACGACCGAGGAGGCAGCGCGCAAACTCGCGGGCACTTCGGGTCGCGCCGACCCGGTTTCGGGGAAACCGCGGGTCGCGATGCTGTTCACCGGGCAGGGCGCACAGTACGCGGGGATGGGCGCGGCACTCGATCGCAGGTATCCGGTTTTCCGCGCGGCGCTCGACCGCTGTGACGAGTTGCTCGGCCCCCTTGCGGGTGGGATCCGATTGCGGTCGCTGCTGTTCGACGCGAACGAGGAGTTGCTGACGCGCACCGAGTACGCGCAACCGGCCCTGTTCGCTGTCGAATGGGCGTGCACCGAACTGTGGGCGGCGTTCGGCATTCGCCCCGATGTCGTGTTGGGCCACAGCCTCGGTGAACTGGTAGCGGCGACGGTGGCGGGGGTGTTCGACCTCGACGCCGGGTTGCGTCTGGCTGCTGAGCGCGGCCGGTTGATGCAAGCGGTGACGCAGCGCGGGGTGATGGCGGCGGTCTTCGCCGCGCCCGCGGAATTCGAAACGTTGTTGGCGGAACTCGCGGCGAGTGTGTCGGTGGCCGCGATCAACAGCCCCGGGCAGTTCGTCGTCTCCGGAGCGGTGGACGCGGTGGACCGGGTGGTGCGCGCCGCCGAGGAACGGTCGATCCGCACGGTGCGACTGCCCGGCACGACGGCGTTTCACTCGCCACTGTTGGATCCGATGCTGGCGGGCTTCGAGGCCCTGGTCACCGAGGTGGTGCCCGCCCCGCGCGCGGCGTCGATTCCGCTGGTGTCGAACGTGACCGGCGCGCGGTGGGACGGCCCCATGGACGGCGCGTACTGGCGTGCGCACGCTCGCGGCACCGTCCGTTTCGCCGAGGGCGTGCGCACGGCCGCCGACTCGGGCGTGGACGCCTACCTCGAGGTGGGACCGCATCCGGTGCTGCTGGAATTCGGGCGGCGCATCGACCCCGATGCCTTGTGGGTGCCGAGTATGCGCCGGACCGCTACCGACGACGAGGTGCTGCTGACCGGTCTGGGCGAGCTGTACTGCGCCGGCGCGGAGATCGAGTGGGCCGCGGTGGTGCCCCGAGACGCGCGACGACGCAACGGCGTGCCCACTTATCCTTTCGAGCGAGAGCGAGTCGTCGTGCCGATGGCGAGCCCGTTGCCGAGCACCGGATACCTTGCCGAGCACCGGTTTCGGGACCGTGCGGTGGTCCCCGCGGCGGAGCTCGCGCTGCGCGCGTTGCGCGCGGCCGGAGGCGCCGACCGTGAGCTGATCGATTTCGTCGCCGCACGACCGGTGCCGTTGGAGGAACTGGCCGAGCCGTTCGTGTCCGACGCGGGGGACCGTACCGAAGTCCGGTTCCACGTCGACAACGGCAGTGTCACCGCGGTATCCGCGGCGGTTCGAGTCGCCTCGGTCCAATCGCGCACCGACGGTGACCTTTCCGCGGCGCGGCTCGCGATGGTCACCGAGTGGGATGTCGAAGATTTCTACCGCCGCTGCGCGGACTCCGGATTGACGTTCGGCCCGCGATTCCGCTGGGTCACGCGGTTGCAGTCCGCCGAGGACCGCGTGCTCGCCGAATTGGCGCGTCCGGCGGAACTCGCCGATGAACCGGACGCCTGGCTGCCCTGCCTGCTCGATGCGGCGGTGCAGACCGGGCTCGCGTTGGTGTCCAGGGACGGTGACACGGCTCGGCTGCCGGTCGGCATCGGGCGTTTGCGTTTGTCCAGCGCAAACGCGGGGGCCAGAGCGTGGGCGCTGGCCGAGCGCACCGGTCGCACGATTCGTATCACTGTCTTCGATATCGCCGGCGCGGTGGTCTGCGATATCGAAGACGTATGGTTCGCCGAGTCCGGCACTGCCGGGCAGCCGCAGGATCGAGATCGCATGTCCGACCTCACGCACCGCCCCCTCTGGGAGCGCGCCGTGGGGTCGCCGAGCGGAGGAGGCCCTACCGCCGTACTGGTGATCGGCGTTCGGCAGCAGGCCGACCGGCTCGCCGCCGCCCTGCGCGCCGCGGGCACCGATGCGGTGGCACTGGAGCGTACGACCGACCCGGCCGTATGGCCCGGCGACGAGCGCGCGGTGATCTATCTCGCCGACACCGAGGCGAACGACAGCGCCGAAGCGGCGCGGGTGGAAACGCGATTCGCCCTGACTGCTGTGCAACGGATGGCTCGGACCGTTGCCGACGCACCGCTGTACCTGGTGACCGTGGGGGCAACCGGAGCGTTGCCCGGCGAACCCGTGCGCCCGGCCGCCGCAACGCTGTGGGGACTGGGCGCGGTGGCACGCACCGAGCTTCCGGAGTTGCGCTGCCGCCTGATCGATCTGCCCTGCGATGCGCGCTGCGACGACCACCGCTTGGTGCGCGAAATCGTCTCCGGTGCGGCGGATCCTGCGGTCGCTCTGCGTGGACGCCACCGTTACACGATGCGGATGCAGCCCTCCGATGAGCTCGGGGCAGTGCCTCGGCTGGATCGTGGCGGTGCGTATCTGATCACCGGCGGGCGTGGAGCACTGGGATCGACCGCCGCGCGGATCCTGTCCGAGGCCGGTGCGGGCACGGTCGTGCTGGCCGGTCGCAGTGCCTCGACCCCGGAAGTTGAGCAGGCGATGGCGCGTATCGCGGCCGCGGGGGCGCGTGTCGAGACCGTGGTGGTCGACATCGAGGATCGCAAAGCGTTGTCTCGCCTGCTCGCTCGATTCGGCGATGAGCTTCCGAGGCTGGCCGGGGTGGTGCATTGCGCGGGTGTCCTGGATGACGCCCTGTTGATCGAGCAGACCTCGGGTCATATCGATCGGGTGTTCGCGGGGAAGGTCGCCGGCGCTTGGCATCTGCACGAGCTCACCGCGGGCCGGTCGCTGGATCTGTTCGTGCTGTTCTCGTCGGTCAGCGCCGTGGTGGGCACCGCCGGGCAGGGCAACTATGCCGCGGCGAACGCGTATCTCGATGCCCTCGCCCGCCTGCGCGCGGCGCAAGGGCTGCCTGCGGTGAGTATCGCGTGGGGCCCGTGGGCGGATACCGGCATGGCCGGAGGGCTGAGCGAGACGGCCCGACGGGCGTGGGTACGTCACGGCGTCGCCGAATTGGCCGCCGAGGATGGCGCTCGAGCTCTGCGCGCGCTGCTGTCGGCCGAAGGAGTGGTTGCCGTATTCCCCGCCGTGACGGATGTTTCGGCGGAGCCGGAGGCGATCACTGAAGTCGATGCGCGGGACGTCCGTGACCCGCACGACCCGGCGGAACTGCTGGAGCTGGTGCGCACCCACGCGATGACGGCGCTCGGCCGCACCACATCCGTCTCCGATCGCACGCCGCTGCGGGAACTCGGGCTGGATTCGATGATGGCCGTCGAGCTGCGCAACGCGCTTTCCGCTGATCTGGGGGTGCGACTTCCGGCGACCCTGCTGTTCGATCATCCGACCGTTGCCGCGGTGTCCGAGGAGATCGCCCGGCTCGGTGCGAAGTCCGCGCCCGGACCCACGGCACGGGAACAGGCCGCACAGCGACCGACCACGCGCACCTCCGAGCAGCTCACGACCCCGGTGTACCCACCCGAACTCTCGGTTACACCTAATACCTCGAACGTGGCACAGCTCACAGATCGTGAAACCGCCGCTGTCGCCGACGATTACGCCGATGCCATCGCCGTCATCGGCATGGGCTGCCGTTACCCCGACGTCGGCGGGCCCGCCGACTTGTGGCGCCTGCTCACGACCGAAACCGACGCGGTGACCGAGGTGCCCGCACAGCGCTGGGATGTGGACGCGTTCTTCGATCCCGACCCGGACGCGGAGGGCAAGACCTACACGCGCTGGGGCGGTTTCGTCGACGGCGTCGAGGATTTCGATGCCGGATTCTTCGGCATCTCCGTCGGCGAGGCGCGGATGCTGGACCCGCAGCAGCGGCTGCTGCTGGAAACCTCGTGGGAGGCGCTGGAACACGCCGGTTATCCCGCGAGCAGGTTGGAGGGCAGCAGGACCGGTGTGTTCGTCGGTCTGATGTCGAATGATTACGCCGAACGGATGGCGCGGGCCGATGTCGCGCCCGACGCCTGGTTCGGCACCGGCAATCTGTCCAGCGTCGCCTCCGGTCGGTTGTCGTATTTCCTCGGCGCGAACGGTCCGAGCCTCACCATCGACACCGCGTGCTCGTCGTCGCTGGTAACGGTGCATACGGCGGTGCGCAGCCTGCGCAGCGGCGAATGCGATCTGGCGTTGGCCGGTGGCGCCACGGTGGTGCTCACGCCCTCGCTCGACATCTACTTCGCCCGGGCGCGCGGGCTGGCCGCCGACGGCCGGTGCAAGAGCTTCGACGCGCGTGCCGACGGCGTGGTCTGGAGTGACGGCGCGGGCATGCTCGTGCTCAAACGGCTGGCGGACGCCCAGCGCGACGGCGATCGGGTGCTGGCGCTGGTGCGCGGATCGGCGGTCAATTCCGACGGTCGTAGTCAGGGTTTGAGCGCGCCGAACGGACCGGCGCAGGAACGGGTCATCCGTGCGGCGCTGGCGGACGCGTCGGTCGAGGCGGGGGACATCGAGTACGTCGAGACGCACGGCACGGGCACGGCACTCGGCGACCCGATCGAGGTCAACGCGCTCGCCTCGGTACTGGGAGAGGGCCGCACCGAGACCGCGCCGCTATGGATCGGGTCGGTGAAGTCGAACCTCGGACACACACAGGCCGCGGCGGGGATCGCGAACATCATCAAAGTGATCGAGTCGATGCGGCACGAGCGTATTCCCGCCTCGCTGCATTTCCGTTCGGGCAACCCGCATATCGACTGGGATTCGATCGCGGTCCGCGTGGTCGCCGAGCAGCGCCCGTGGCAGCGTTCGCGGCGACCGCGGCGGGCTGGTGTGAGCGCGTTCGGGATCAGCGGGACGAACGCGCACGTCGTGATCGAAGAAGCGCCGTGGACTTCCGAGGCCGGTGCCGCTGACGATTCCGGGCCCCACTTGCTGGTGCTGTCGGCGAAGAGCGCCGATGCGCTGCGTGAGCTGGCGGCTCGCTATCGCGCTCTGCTGGCCGCCCGCCCCGAGACGGCATCGGCGGATCTGTGCGCCTCCGCCGCGGTGGGCCGCACGCATTTCGGCGAACGCGTGGCGATCAGCTTCGACACCGCCGCACAGTTGCGCGGCGCGCTCGAGGATATCGCTTCCGGAGTGACCGCGAGCGGGTCGGTCATCGAGATGACGAGTGGCTCGGTGGAGCTGGCGCGCCGGTTTGCCGGTGGCGCGGAGATCGACTGGGCAGCAGTGTATTCCGGTCGACGGTGGCGCCATGTCGATCTGCCGACGTACCCGTTCCAGCGAAAACGGCATTGGCTGGAGCTGACGCCGCGCCGGGAGGACACCGGCTCGTCGCGCACCTTGCGGCTGACGCCGGAGATGTTCGACGGGCATCGGCTGCATGGGGTGCCGACGGTGCCCGCGGCATGGTTGTGTGTTCGGTTGAAAGAGATCGCCGCGCGGCTACCCGGGGCGTGGGACGTCGCAGAGCTGCGTTTGCTCGAGCCACTGGAGGTCACCGCCGCAGCGGTGATGCGGGTCGTGCTCGACCCCGGTCCGGACGGCTACGACGTGCGCGTCGTCAACCCCGACGACGCCCGGGCCAGTTATGCGCGAGCGAAACTCGCTGCCGTGGTCAGCGATCCGGTCGACTCGCATGATGGTGTCGCGCTTGATTCGGAAGCGGGGGTCTGGCCCGCTTACTACGACGCCGTAGCTCGGCTGGGCCTGGAGTTGGGCCCTGACTACCGTTGCGCCCTCGAGTTCCGGCGGATCAGCGACACCGAGGCCGAAGCGGTGTTCCGCTTGCCGGGTAGCGGCACGGCGGTGCTCGATCCGATCGTGCTCGATGCCTGCCTGCACAGCATCGTGCTGACCGCCACCGGAGGCTCAGGGTTGTATCTGCCCTCCGAGATAGGTCGTGCCCGAATCTTCGGCAGCACGGCGGTCGCGGAATCGACCGTTCGGTGCCGGGTGCGGGTGACCGAACGGGGCACGCGCGTGATCGTCGGTGACGCCACGCTGTACTCGGCGTCCGGGCGGCCGCTCGCCAGTCTGCACGGCGTGAGCCTGCTGGCCGCGAAACCAGATGCCCTATCAGCCGTTGCCGCCGAATCATCGAGGCTTGCACGGCTACTGCACCACGTGGATTGGGTGCCTGTCGATAGAGGCACACCGGCGCGAGATCAGCCGACAGGTCGCTGGCTGATCCTCGGCGACGGGCCGATCGGTGCTGCCGTCGCCGCTGGACTGGACGGGCGCGGCGTCGAAACCGTGGTCTTTCGCCCCGAGGACGGGCACCCGGCCGACATGGTCTCGGCGGTGACCGCGCGCCCGTTCCAAGGAGTCGTGTTCGCGTGGACGTCGGCGTCCGCTCAGACCCGCATCGAACACGTTCTGTGGTTGGCCCGCGCACTTGACTCGGGGGCGCACCGGCCTGCCGCGCTGTGGTTGCTGACCGTGGACGCCCAGCGTGTCACGCCGACCGACCGGCCGGATCCCGATCAGGCACTGCTGTGGGGCCTCGGACGAACACTGGCCACCGAGCACCCCGAGTTCGGGTGCCGATTGCTGGATCTGTCCACCGAATCCGCCGTCGACAGCGCGCCGATCGCCGAGGGCTTGCTCAGCGGACGCACCGGTGAGTTCGCGATACGAGACGGCCGCTGGCTGACAGCTCGTGTCGCCGACGGCCTCGCGCCCGCCGACGAGTACCGGTTGGTCGCGGACCGCTCCGGCGACTTCGACCGGATGCGGTCGACGTCCGGCACGCGCCGCACACCGGCGGCGGGCGAAGTCGAAATCGCCGTCGGCGCGACCGGTCTCAACGCGCACGACCTATGGGTGGCATCGGGCATACATCCGGACGGCGTGCTGCCGTTGGGCTCGGAGTGTGCCGGGCGGATCACGGCGGTCGGTGTCGGTGTCGAGAGTATCGCGGTAGGTGACCGTGTCGTCGCCTTGGTAACCGGCAGCTTCGCTCGTCACGTGACGGTCGACCAGGGCATGGTCGCTCCTCTGCCGGATCACCTCTCCGTCGCCGAAGGCGCGACCGTGCCGTACGCCTTCACCGCCGCCTGGCATGCCCTGTTCGACCTCGGCGATCTGCGCGCGGGGGACCGCGTGCTCGTCAACTCCTCCGCCGACGGCATCGGCATGGCCGCGATCCAGCTGGCCGCGCACGCCGGCGCGCAGGTGTTCGCGCCCGCCGCACTGTGTCGCTGGGCGGAGAACGCGGAACTTCCGGTCACCCGGATCGAAACCTGGCACAGCGACGGGTTGAGCGAACGCGTCCGGGCAGCGACCGAGGGGCACGGACTGGATGTCGTCGTGCACACCCTGGAGGACGGCTTCGCCGCACACGCCTCGGAAATCTTGCACCCGAGCGGTCGATTCGTCGACGTCGTCGACTCGGTGCAAAGCGGTACGGTCCATCGGCGCGACGATGTCGACCATCGGCCGTGCGATCCGGCCGCTGTCGACACGCGGCGGCTCGGCGCGATTCTGCGCGGCGTGATGGACCTGTTCGATCAGCGTGCACTGACCGCACTGCCGCACGCGGTGCACGGTATCGACCGTGCCGCCGAGGCGTTCCGCGCCATGTCGCAACGAAATCATCCTGGTCGCGTCGTCGTGCTCGGCAGGGACACCTCCGCCGCGCGCGGGGACCGGTTGCCCGACGGCACCTACCTGGTGACCGGAGGATTCGGCGGCCTCGGCGCCGCGGCCGCACGGTGGCTGGCCGACCGGGGAGCGCGGCACCTGGTGCTGGTCGGCAGACGCGCACCGGACGCAGCCGGGGAGCAGTTGCTGGAATCGCTGCGCGCCGCCGGAGTTCGGGTGACGGCGCGCCAGGCGGATGTCGGCGAACGTGCGGCCGTCGCGGAACTGGTGCGCGGCATCGCGGAATCCGGGTTCGCGCCACTGCGCGGCGTGATCCACTGCGCGGGAGTGCTCGACGACGGCGTGGTGACCGAGCAGACCTGGACCAGGTTCCAGACCGTGCTCGGACCCAAATACCACGCAGCGCGTCACCTCGACGAACTCACCCGTGACCAGCCGCTGGAACTCTTCATCACCTACTCGTCGGTGGCGGGTGTGCTCGGCACCCCGGGCCAGGCGAACTACGCCGCGGCCAACGCGGCCTTGGATGCGCTGGCCTGGCGTCGGCGTGCCGAGGGACTGCCCGCGCTGAGCATCGGCTGGGGACCGTTCGCCGATGTGGGCATGGCCGCCGACCGGGCCGACGTCACCGCGCGGCTCGTGCGGCGCGGTCTGCCACCGCTGTACGAGGACGATGCGGCCGCAGCGCTCACGCATCTCCTGCGGCACGACAGCACTGCTCCCGGCGTCTTCGAATTCGTGCCGGAACGGTGGTATACCGACCGCGCACCCCACGTCGCGGCCGCGCCGCCGCGGACCGAACCGGAGACCACCAGGGCATCGGGAACGCGGATGGCGTCCGAAGATGTCGGCCCCTGGGAAGCGCTCGTTCAGCGCGTCGCGATGCGAGTACTCGATCGGCCGGGAGAGCTCGATCCGGATGTGCCACTGCACGACACCGGTGTCGACTCCCTCACCGGAATGGAGTTGCGCGCCGCTCTCGCCGCCGAGGTCGGTATGCCGCTGCCAGCTGGCCTGGTTTTCGACTATCCGACCGTGCGCGACATCGCGCGGTTCCTGCACCGGAAAGGCGCCCACGCGCCGAGCGCAGGTGAGCGCGAAAGCGTCGATGACGTGGCTCCGGTCACGTCCGTGCCGCAACCTCCGGTCACGCCCCCGCAACCTCCGGTCACGCCCACACCGCAGCTCCCCGTCACGTCCGTGCCGCAGTCTCCGGCCACGTCCACACCGCAACCTGCGGCCACGTCCACACCGCAACCTCCGGTCACGCCCGTGCCGCAACTTTCGGTGTCGTCATCACCGGAACAGACTGTCGTTCACCATATCTCGAACCGAGCCGAGTCCGAGCGAACCGAGTCCGAGAGCGACCAGCCCGACGACGATCCGATCGTCATCGTCGGCATGAGCTGCCGTTTCCCCGGCGGGGTGCGCACACCGGAGGACTTCTGGGAACTGCTGTGGCAGGGACGGGACGCGATCACCGAGGTGCCGCCACAGCGCTGGGACATCAACGCCTACTACGACCCCGACCAGGCAGCGCTTGGCACGATGTACACCCGCTGGGGCGGTTTCGTCGACGGTGTCGACGAGTTCGACCCCGCGTTCTTCGGCATCGGCGCGGCGGAGGCGCGCGCGATGGACCCGCAGCAACGCCTGTTACTCGAGACCAGCTGGGAGGCGCTCGAGCGCTCGGGCCGCGCACCCGGCACGCTGGCGGGCAGCCGCACCGGCGTGTTCGTCGGCCTGTGTTTCAGCGAGTATCCGGCTACGCCGATGCGGGCCGCCCAGCCGACGACGATCGGCGCCTACTCGGTGATCGGTTCCGCGCCGAGCGTGGCGGCCGGTCGCTTGGCCTACGTCCTCGGGCTGCAAGGTCCGGCGATGACGTTGGATACGGCATGCTCCTCGTCGCTGGTGGCGATGCAGGCGGCCGCGGACGGGCTGCGTGCGGGTCGCTGCGATCTGGCGCTGGTCGGCGGAGTCAACCTGCAGCTGGCTCCGGAGACCACCATCGGTTTCTGCCGTCTTGCCTCGCTGTCGCCCGACGGACGGTCGCGCGCGTTCGACGCCGAGGCCAACGGATACGTCCGCGCCGACGGTTGCGGCGTGCTGGTGCTGACCCGGCTGTCGCAGGCCCGCCGCAGCGGCGATCGGGTGCTGGCCGTCGTGCGTGGCGTCGCGGTGAATCACGATGGCCGATCCAACGGTCTCACCGCGCCCAACGGCCCGGCCCAGCAACGCGTCATCACCGACGCGCTGGAGCGGGCGGGCGTGCGCCCGGACGCGGTGGACTATGTCGAAACGCATGGCACCGGCACCCCCCTCGGCGATCCGATCGAGGCCACCGCGCTGGCCGAGGTGTACGGGGTGGGCCGCACGCAGCCGCTGCTCATCGGGTCGGTCAAGACCAATATCGGGCATACCGAGGCGGCGGCCGGTGTCGCGGGAGTCATCAAAGCGGTGCTCATGTTGCAGCGCCACCGGATCCCGCCGAGCCTGCACTTCCACACACCGAACCCGCTGATCGACTGGGCGGGCCTGCCGCTGGAGGTCGTACGCGAAGCGCGGGACTGGCCGCGTACCGGCCACGAACCGGCGATCGGGGTCAGCTCCTTCGGGATGAGCGGCACCAACGCGCACGTCATCCTGGCGCAGGGCGACCCGGCGCCCGCGCCACGACCGGAATCGTCGACCGCGCAGGTGCTCGTGCTCTCCGCACGCGACGAAACGGCCCTCGCCGAGAGCGCCCAGACCTGGGCAGACGAACTCGACTCGGGAAGCATGCCATTCGGCGATCTGTCCTACACCGCCGCGACCGCCCGCACGGCTTTCGAAGAGCGGCTCGCGGTGGTCGCCGGGACCGGCACCGCCGCGGCGCGAGAGCTGCGGGACCGGCCGCCGACGTTGATCCGCGGCCGGGTGGAGCGAACAGCGCGCGCGAGGGTGGCGCTGCTGTTCACCGGGCAGGGATCGCAGTACCCCGGCATGGCACGCGAGCTGTTCGATACCGAGCCGGTCTTCCGCGACACCCTGCGGCAGTGTGACGCGGTGCTGGGGCCGATCGCGCACGGAATCGGGCTCATCGACGCCATGTACGGCGATCACGATCCAGAGCTGCTGCGCAGCACGGTATTCACTCAGCCGGTGTTGTTCGCCGTCGAGTGGGCGTTGTGGGAATTGTGGCGGACATGGGGGATCGCGCCGTCGGCGGTGCTCGGGCACAGCGTCGGGGAGTACGTTGCCGCCTGCGCCGCGGGCGCGATGACCATGGCGGATGCTTTGCGGCTCGTCGCCGCGCGTGGGCGGCTGATGCAGCGCCTGCCGGACGGGGGCGCAATGGTGGCTGTCGACGCTCCTGCCGAGCAGATTTCGCCGCTCGTCGCACGGTATGACTCCGCGGTATCGATCGCCGGATACAACGGACCGGCACAGGTAGTGGTCGCCGGACCGCGATCCGCGCTCGATCCGCTTCGGGAGAAGCTGTCGGCCGACGGTATCCGGACCGCCGAGCTCACCGTCTCGCATGCCTTCCACTCCGCGGCGATGGATCCGATTCTCGATGATCTCGCGGCGGCGGCCGCCGGTGTGCGGATGACCGACCCCGAGATCCCGTTGGTCTCGAACCTCACCGGGGTGCCGCTGCGTTCCGGGGAACTCACCGCGGAGTACTGGGCACGCCATGCGCGTCAGCCGGTGCGGTTCGCCCAGGGCATACGAGCCATGGCCGAGTTGGGGATCGGCGACTTCCTCGAGATCGGCCCGCATCCGACGTTGTCCGCGCTCGGCGGGCGAGTGCTGGGCGACTCGGCAAGGTTCGTCGCGTCGCTGCGACGGGGACGCGGTGATCGCGAGACGATGATGACGGCACTCGGGCAGCTGTATGTCGCGGGGGTGCCGGTGGATTGGGAGCAGGTGCACCGGCCGCACGGTCGGCGGCGGGTGCTCGCCCCGACGTATCCGTTCCAGCGGCAACGCTATTGGATCGAGCCCGGATCCGGCACGGCCGCATCTGTTCCGACGCGTCCCGCGGCTACGCCGAACGCCCCGAGCAGTACTGCCACGTTGCAAACGAACCGCTCGCTGCCCCCGGCAAACGCTCCGGTTTCGCAACAGGAAGGCCGTTCGGAGTATCCGAACCCACACAGAGCGGGGTTTTTCGATCTGGTGCTCGGGCCGGAGTCCCCGCGCTATCTGGCCGATCACGTCCTCGATCGGGATGTCGTCGTCCCGGGGGCCTGGTTCGTCGCGACGATCGCCGACGCCGCGCGCGAACTCCTCGCCGGTGACATCGTCGCGATCGATGACCTCGTGATCGTTCACGGTCTCACGCTGACCCGCCCGCAGCCGGTGCGGGTGAATCTCGAGCCGATCGGCGACGGGTGGGCGGTGCAGGTGACGACCGAAGGTTCCGGCACGCACGCACGCGCCCATGTGCACACCGGAACGCACCGTATCGCGGACGGTCCCAGCCCGGCGGACATCCTCGGCAACTGTCCGGATCACCTCGCCGCAGCGGAGTTCTACGAACTGCTGGCCCGAGCGGGCCTGCCTTACGGACCGGCGTTCCGCCGGGTCACCGACGTGCGCTTCGGCAGGCACGAAGCCCTGGTCACGTTGTCGGATTCCGACACCGATATCGGTGCGGGCATGCCGCATCCCGTTCTGCTGGACGCGGCGTTCCAAGCCACCTACGCGGCGATGGCGCCGCGCACCGAGGAGCGGACATGGGTGCCGTTCGCGATCGACCAAGTGCTCGTCCAGGTCGCGGCGGGCACCGTTCGATTCGGCCATGTGCGCGTCGTCGAGCAGACGCCACAGCTGTGTGTCGCCGATGTTCGACTGCTCGACGAGGAGGGTTGCCCGGTGCTGGTCGCCAACGGATTGCGAGTGATGCCGACACCCACACCGCACTCGGGCGGGCAGCCGTCCGATGTGGCCGATGAGCGGATCGTCACCGACGTCTACCGCATCGACTGGCAGGAGACCGGCTCGGCGCGACCCGCCTCGGCGGCCGGGCGTTGGCTGATCATCGGCGCGGCCGGGAATTTCACCGACGGACTCGCCGACACCCTGCGCCTGGCTGGAGGGGAGTGCGTACTCGCCCGGCCCGGAGCCGGTTTCGCGTTCCGTGCCGACAACGAGTTCGAAGTCGACCTGGGCGTGCCCGCGGCGGTGCGTGCACTGCTCGGCGCGGTGAGCGACGGACGGACACCGTTGCGCGGGATCGTCTCGGCGGTCGCGCTCACTGCCGACGAGGCCCCCGCGCCGGTCGCCGCGGAACGTCTGGTGGTGGGCGCTCTGCATCTCGTGCAGGCCGCGGCACTGGCCGGAGAGCCCACGGTGTGGCTGCTCACCCGGCACGGGCAACGGGTCGATCCCACCGATCGGGTGGCTGCCGAGCAGTCCGCGCTGTGGGGCTTCGCCCGCAGTGCGCAGCTCGAGCACCGCGAAATCGGGTGTCGAGTCCTCGATCTCGATCGGCGGGACGATATTCGCTCGGTGGTCGACGCGCTCGTCATGCCCGAGGCGCCGCGTCAGCTCGCGCTGCGTCAGGGGCGTCGGTGGGTGCCGCGGCTCGTGCCGTCGGAGGCCGCGCCGGGCGAGTCGGCGGTTGCGTCCGGAGCGGGGCAGACGGTGCTGATCACCGGCGGCCTCGGCGGGGTCGGCTTACGGCTGGCTCGCTGGTTCACCGACCGAGGTCGGCCCGAGCTGGTGCTCGCAGGACGGTCGGCACCCGATGCTCACGCGGAGTCGGTCATCGCCGAATTGCGGGGGCGAGGAGCGCGGATCCGGGTGCGGTCGCTCGACGTGGCCGATCGCGGCGCCGTGGCGGCGACGCTGGACTGGATCGACCGCGAGCTGCCTCCGCTGGCGGGCGTGGTGCATCTGGCGGGGGTGCTCGATGACGGGGTGATCGCCGAGCAGACGGCAACACGAGTGGGACGGGTCCTCGCGCCGAAGACGTTCGGCGCATGGCACCTGCACGAGCTGACCGCGGATCGTGCCTTGCGTTTCTTCCTGCTGTTCTCCTCGGCCGCGGCAGTGGTCGGTCTGCCCGGCCAGTCCGGCTACGGCGCCGCCAACGCCTTCCTCGATGGTGTGGCCGAGTCGCGCCATGCGGCCAGCTCGCCCGCGCTGTCGATCGCGTGGGGCCCATGGGCGGACACCGGGATGGTCGAGCGGCTCAGCAGCGGCGCCGTGCAGCGGCTGGCCCGGCGTGGTTACGGCATGCTGCGACCTGAACAGGCCTTCGACACACTCGCTCACCTTCTCGGTTCCGTGCTACCGGCGGCGGTCACCGTGATGCCGCTCGTGCGGCCGGAGACGGGCGGCGTCGACGTGCCGGATGTGCTGCTGGATTCGGTCGCGCAGGTCGCGAACATTTCCGCGGCAACCGATCTGTCCGCCGAGATGGAAGCCCTGGTTCGGCGCTGTCTCGGCTTGGCGCCCGGTGACGACCTGGATCGTCCGCTGCACGAACTCGGGCTGGACTCGGTCGCGGCCCTCGAGATCCGCGACGAACTGTCACGCTCCAGCGGTCATCGCCTGCCCGCGACGCTGGCTTTCGAGTACCCCACCCCCCGCGCAGTGGTGGACCTGTTGGTGCGGCTCGGATCCGCTACCGAGCCGTTCGTGCCGCCGTCGATCGAGAGCCATGGCGATTCCTCCGATCGAACGGCGGCGCGGACGCCCGCTCCCACGATGCGCGACGTGCTCGCTTCGACACCACCAGACCGGACTCGGCCGCAGGCGGCGGACAACGGATTCGCCGTACGCACCGACGGTCCCGGCACCCACGGTGCGTCGGCCCCCGTCGAACGCCCGCCCGCGGACAACAGGCAGCTCGCACACCAACCGGTCTATCAACGCGCCTCGGCCGACTCGTTCGCGACACCGACCGTGGTCGACCCGGTCACCGCCTCGAATCACAGCGGCGACCTCGACGCGGTAGGGGATATCGCGATCGTGGGTGTCAGCGGCCGCTACCCGGGCGCGGACGGACTCGACGCGTACTGGCAGGTGCTGGTCGAGGGACGTGACTGCGTCACCGAGATCCCACCGCAGCGTTGGGACCACAGCCGCTATTTCGTTCCCGACCGGCACAACCCGTTCACCTCCTACACCAAGTGGGGCGGATTCCTCGACGACGTCGACTGTTTCGATCCGCTGTTCTTCGCCATCTCCCCGCGTGAGGCGGAGATCCTGGACCCGCAGGAGCGGCTGTTTCTGCAAACCGCCTGGGCCGCACTGGAAGACGCCGGCCACTCCCGCGCCGACCTGGCCCGTGGCGGCCTGCGTTCGGAGCAGGCCGGTGTGTTCGTCGGCGTCATGTGGGGGACCTACCAGATGTTCGGGGCCGAGGAGTCCCGGCTCGGGCGCGGCACGCTGCCCGGGTCGACGTTCTGGAGCATCCCCAACCGCGTCTCGCATGCCCTGGACTTCCAGGGGCCGAGCATGGCGGTGGACACGGCGTGCTCGTCCTCGCTCACCGCGTTGCACCTGGCCTGCCAGAGCATCCGCACCGGCGAATGCAGGCTGGCGGTGGTCGGCGGCGTCAATCTGTCGCTGCATCCCTACAAGTTCGTCGCGCTCAGCCAGGGACAGTTCGCCTCCACCGACGGCCGCTGCCGCTCCTTCGGCGCAGGCGGCGACGGGTATGTGGCCAGTGAGGGCGTCGGGGCGATGGTGCTGCGGCCGCTGGCCGACGCCGAAGCCGACGGCGACACCATCTACGGCGTCATCAAGGGCACCGCGATCAATCACGGCGGTCGCGTCAACGGGTTCACGGTGCCCAATCCCGACGTGCAGGCGGCGGTGATCCGTTCGGCGCTGCGCGCCGGTGGGGTCGACCCGGCGTCGGTGTCCTACATCGAAGCGCACGGCACCGGCACCGCACTGGGCGATCCGATCGAAATCGCCGGTTTGGCGAAAGTTTTCGGTCGCTGCGGTGTGTCCGAGCTACCGATCGGCTCGGTGAAGTCGAATGTCGGCCACCTCGAGGCGGCGGCCGGTGTCGCGGCGCTGACCAAGGTGCTGCTGCAACTGCGTCACC
Source organism: Nocardia sp. NPDC057455 (assembly GCF_042802775.1). Classification (NCBI taxonomy): domain Bacteria; kingdom Bacillati; phylum Actinomycetota; class Actinomycetes; order Mycobacteriales; family Nocardiaceae; genus Nocardia; species Nocardia sp. NPDC057455. The sequence continues at coordinate 22,859 of NZ_JBHVDM010000002.1, forward strand.
GGACCATCGTGCCGTCGTTGCACGCCACCGCGCCCAACCCGAACATCGACTTCGCGGCGACACCGTTCCGGATTCCGGCCGAGCCGCTGCCGTGGCCCGGCGGGGATCCCGCGCGGCCACGCCGGGCGACGGTGAGTTCGTTCGGAGCCGGCGGGGCCAACGCCAACGTGGTGATCGAAGAGTACGTCGACCGCAGGCCGCAGACCCGGTTCAGTGGCGGGCAGGTTGTCCCGGTCTCGGCGCGCGACCGCGAGCGGCTGGCGGAGTACGTCGCCGCGCTGGACCGTTTCCTCGCCGCGCAACAACCGAACCTCGCCGATCTGGCCTACACCATGCAGGTGGGCCGTCAGGCGGGCAGCGCTCGCGCCGCGTTCGTCGCCCGCGACATCGACCAGCTGCGCGCCGCCGTACGCGCCTGGGTCGATGACGCACCCGGCGCCAGGTCGTGCCGGGACGCGGAGGAGGACTCCCGGATCGCGCGCTGGCTCAACGGCGGCGACATGGATTGGGCCACCGTCCGCGATCCCGGACCTCGACGCCGCATTCCCGCCCCGACCTATCCTTTCGCCCGGGAGCGGTACTGGATTCCGGACGTCGCGCCGGTGCCCGACTCCACCCCCGCGTCGAGCCGGCAGTCCGCCCCGGGTTCTGATTTCGTCGCGCAGCCCACGCGCGGCGGATCCAGACCGGACAGCTCATCGCTGCCCGAGACCGTGCCGGTCACGGTGTCGCAACCGGTGCTGGATCAGAGGTCCGCGTCGAGCGAGAAGCTCACGCCGCAATCGATGCCACATGCCGTGTCAGGGCAAGGGTCCGGCGACCCGATGCCGCCGAATTCATCAGACCGAATCGCCACGCAGCCCGTGATGGCGCAGTCGGACTCATGGTCCACATCTGCCGCCCGACCCGCGTCAGCGGAACGTCGATTGCTGGTTCCGGTATGGCGGGAAGCTCCGCTGCCCAGCGGTGACCTGCGCGCCCGCCGCACCTTGGTCGTGTACGACGCACGTACCTCGCACCACCTGGTGGAGGCGCTCGCCGCCACAGCGGGCGATCCGGGCCGTCTGGTTCGGCTGTCGGACCTGCCGGGCGACCTGAACCGCGACGACTTCGACGCGGGCGCGGCTCTCGGCCGGGCGCTCGCGGCGCGCTACCCCGATACCGACAGCGTGCTCGACGTGTGCGACCTCGCTCCCCCAGCGGCAGGCCGTCCCACCGGCGACCTCGGCCGAATGGGCCTGTTCCAGGGTGTTATCGAGGCGCGCGCCGGTTCGCTCGCGCTGGTGCACGTCACCGCGGGTCACCCCGGCGCCGACGGCCCGGAATCCGCGCCGCTGGGCGGTCTGGTCGCCGCGCTCGCCGAGGAAATCCGTGACGTGCGCACGCGGAGCGTCCATGTGGTCGCCGAGCGCGACGCGGTGTGCGCCGATCCCGTGCGATTGCTGGCGATCGTGGGTGCGGAGTGCGCCGCCACCGAGGACGGCTGCCCGCGGGTGCGCTATCGCGGCGGGATCCGCGAAGCCGTCGAACTGGCGGATGCGTCCGCACGCGATGGTCTCGTCGTCGACCCGAACCGCACCTATGTGGTGTCCGGCGGGACGCGCGGCCTCGGCGCGGAATTCGCGGCGGCGCTGGTAGGGCGCGGAGCGCGTCGCTTGGCGATACTCGGCCGGGATTCGCTGCCGCCGGAATCGGAATGGGACCGCGTGGCCGCCGAATCCGGGCCAGTGGCGGACAAGGTGCGGCGGCTGGTCGAGTTGCGTGATCGCGGCGTCGCGGTGCGGACCTATACCGGCAGTCTCACCGAGGCGACGGCGCTGTCCGGCTTCTTCGACCGGGTGCGGCGCGAACTGGGCCCGATCGGCGGCGTGCTGCACTGCGCGGGAAATGTTTCCAACGAGAGTCCGGCGTTCGTGCGCAAGACGGGCCACGCCATCGCGACCGTGCTCGAACCCAAGCTGGCGGGCACGGCAGTCCTCGCCGACGTGCTCGCCGCCGACCGTCCGGACTTCTTCGTGTTGTTCTCGTCGGTGTCGGCGGTACTGCCCGGCTTGGCGGTGGGTCTGTCGGACTACGCGATGGCCAACGCGCATCTGGACCGATTCGCCGAAGCGCAGCACGCGTCGGGACGGGACTATTTCCGCTCGGTCAACTGGCCGTCGTTCCGCGACACCGGGTTCGGTGAAGTCACCAGCGCGGCCTACCGAACCACCGGCCTTCCGGCGCTGACTGCCGCGGAGGGGATCGAACTGCTCGACATGGCGCTGGGACTGTCCACACCAGTTGTGCTCCCGTATCACGGTGCGGCACTGCGTCTTTCGACGCGCACAAACCGACCCGCGCCGGAGACGTCATCCGCACCGGTGGACCGGCCGGCGCCCGCAGACGGGCTCGTGGCAGCGAACGGGTCCGCGGCGGCGTATCAGGAACTGCTCCAGATCTTCTCCGACGAGTTGAAGCTGTCTCCGGCCCGCTTCGAGGGCGACAAACGGTTCGAGGAGTACGGCGCGGATTCGGTGCTGATCGCCTCGGCCGTGCGCCGGATCGAGCAGGTCGTCGATCAGCCCTTCGACCCGGCGCTGGTGCTGGAATTCCCGACGCTGGACGCGCTGGCAGGTCTGTTGACCGAGCAGTACCCGGAACGATTCGCGCCTGCGCCGAATCCGCCTGCTGATCCGCCGCGGACGCCCAGTGATTCGCCACAGACCGAGGAAAACCGGAAGTCCCGCCCCACCACGGCCACTTGGGCCGCCGACGACCGCCGTGGCCGAGCAGCCGAGCCGATCGCCGTGATCGGCATCGGCTGCCGGCTGCCGGGCGGCGACACTCCCGAGGCATTCTGGCGGCTGCTCGCCGCCGGTGCGTCCGGCATCCGCGAGGTGGACCCGGCTCGCTGGGATCCCGCCAGATTCTTCCACCCGACCGGCGGGCCCGGACTGACCAACAGCAAGTGGGGCGGGTTCGTCGACGGGATGGATCTGTTCGACCCGGAGTATTTCGGCGTCACCGACGAACTCGCTTGGCAGATGGACCCGTTGCAGCGGCTGCTGCTCGAAACCTCGGTACTGGCCACGACCGATGCCGGATACCGCCGCGACGAGCTGGCCGGCAAGCGGGTCGGCGTCTACGCGGGCAGCCGGGCGGCGAACTACTTCAACCGGATTCCGGTCCCCGACCGGCACACCGTCATCGGCATCGGGCAGAACTTCATCGCCGCGCGGATCTCCGACTTCTTCGACTGGCACGCGGGCAATGTCGTACTCGACAGCGCGTGCTCGTCGTCGCTGTTGTCGGTGCATCTGGCCTGCCAGGCGCTGCGGACGGGCGAGGTCGACGCCGCGCTGGCAGGCGGTGTGGAGGTGCTGCTCGACGAGATGCCGTTCGTCACCCTGTCGGCGGCGGGTGTGCTCTCGCCGCACGGGCGGTGTGCGACGTTCTCCGAGGACGCCGACGGTTTCGTGCCCGGCGAGGGGGCGGCGCTGCTGTTGCTCAAACGGCTCGACGACGCCCTCGCCGACGGCGATCGGGTCTACGCGGTGTTGCGCGGCTCGGCGATCGGCAACGACGGGCACACCATGGGCATCACCACCCCGAACATGCGCGCGCAGATCGAGGTGGTCACCGCGGCACTGGACGCGGCGGGCATGTCGCCGGACGCGCTGTCCTATCTGGAGGCCCACGGCACCGGCACCATGATCGGCGACCCCATCGAGTTGAAGGGGCTGGCGACCGTGCTGGGCGATCGGTCGCGCGGCCCGGAGCCGTGCGCGGTCGGCAGCGTGAAAACCAATATCGGGCATCTGCTGTCCGCGGCAGGCATCGCCGGAGCGGTCAAGACGATTCTGGCCGTGCACCATGCGGCGCTGCCGCCGTCGCTGCACTGCGACAACCTCAATCCGCGTTTCAAGTTCACCGGTTCGCCGCTGCGGGTCAACCGGGAGCTGCGCCCGTGGCGGCCGACCGACGGCAGGCCACGCGCGGCGGGCGTCAGCTCGTTCGGCTTCGGCGGCACCAACGCCCACCTCGTCATCGAGCAGGCACCCGACGGGCACCGCCCTTCGCGCCGCCCCCTGGATCCACCCGCCTTCCGCAAGAGGAGCTTCATGCTGCCGAAAACGGTCCCCAGCACATCGACGGAGCCCGCGCCGCGGATCGTGGTCCCGACGACGCCGAGCGCTCCGGCATTCCTGCGGGTGGAGCCGCTGGTATGAGCGGGATCGATCTGGACAGCTTCGCCACCACCCTGCGGGCCGAGGACCCGGTGGTGCGTGATCACCGGGTGCACGGGGTTCGCATCCTGCCGGGCGTGGTGTATCTCGACATGATCCTGCGTGCGGCGGCGGCCGCGGGCTACCGGCCCGGCGACCTGACGATCCGGGAGGCGTTGTTCCAGCGCCCGGTCGCCCTCGGTGACGACGGCGCGGTGCGCATCGCGTTCCGGGTCGATCGCCCGACCGGCCGGATCGCCATCGACGTGCAGCGCCTGGACACGGCGGGCGTACCCGTCGGGGAAATCGAACCGGTGGCGGAATGTGTTGTGCTGCGTTCGGATTCGGCTGCCGAGCCGCCCGGAGTCGAGGTGGGACAGTTCCGGGCGTCGTCGCAGGCGCGCGGGATGGCCGAGATGTACGCCCAGAGCGGCAGCCGGGGTATCGAGCACCGCGACTTCATGCGCGCCACCGGGCATTTCGAGCGTCGTGACGACTTGGTCACCGCGACGCTGGGTCTCGGCCCCGAGGCGGCCGCGTATCTGCCCGGGTTCCTGCTGCATCCCACGTTCCTGGATGCCTCCACGATCGTGCCGTTCATCGACCCGCACCGGCTCGGCGTGGACGACGACAGCGCGTTCATCCCGATCTACTTCGGTGACGTCCGCGCCTGGCGGGCCACTCCCGAGGAGGTCTTCGTACGGGCCGCGGTCCGCGGCGGCGGTCACGGCGCAGACCTGCTCGAAGCCGATGTGGTGCTCTACGACCGGGACGGGTCGCCGGTGGTGCGCTATCGACTGACCTCCAAGCGTGTGCGGGGCAGCGCGGACATTCAGCGGTTACTCGGGCATCCGGAGCCGGAATTCCCTCGGCGACCAACCGCCCTCACCCATGCGGCCGTCGGCTCGGCTGACCCACGTGCGGCCATCACCGCCGACCTGGCGGCTCTCGTCGCGGGCGAACTCGGCGCCGATCCCGCCGGTATCGCCACGAATGTCGGATTCTATGAGCTCGGCCTTGATTCCGGTCGCCTGCTGCGGCTGACCGCGGAACTGGAGGCGCGGGTCGGCGAGACGCTCTATCCGACGCTGCTGTTCGAGTACCAGACCATCGAGGCACTCGCCGGACATCTCGCCGACACCGTCGGCGCGAATTACCGGCCCCATGACACCCGAGCGCAGGTCGACACCGGTACTGCCCCTGACGAGCCGACCATGATCACAACAGGATCCGTCACGGGTGGGCGCACAGCCGGACCGACAGCGGAAGCGGTCACAGCCCCGCGACCGTCGGACCCGGGCGCGGCCCCCGCGGTGGCGGACGACCTGATCACCTTCGGATTCGACTGGGAACCCGACACCACCACGCATCCGCGGCGTGAACCGGCCGATCTGCTGGTCTTCGATACCGCCGAGCACCCTTACCAGCACAGCGAGGCCGCCACCGTCGTCCGGGTCCGGCCGGGGAGCGAATTCCTCTCCGGTGTAGATGCTTTCGTTGTCGACCCGGCGAACTCGCAGCACATGGAGTTGCTGGTCACACAGCTGGCAGCCCGGCGGCTGCACTTCGACGCCGCGTTGTATCTGTGGCCCGAAACGGCCACGGACCCGCGGACGTTGATCGAACGGGTGTACCTGCCGCTGCGCGATTTGCTGCGCGCGGCGGCGGTACCGGAGTCACCGGTGCGCCGGGTGCTCGCTTTCACGCCCGCTACCCCGATGGGGGAATCGAGTTGCGCACTCCTGGGCGGATTGGCACGCACGCTGCGGCTCGAGCAGCCGCATCCGCTTCTGCGGGCCGTGCAGCGCGACCCCGCCGGCGCGCTCGGCGACATCGTGGCCGCCGAGCTGGGCATCGATGAACGCGACCCCGACACAGAGATCCGCTACCACGGCGGACGACGCCAGATCCGCCGGGCACGCTTGCTCACCGACGCCACACCGAGTTCCGGCGACGCGGTGCTGCGCGCGGGGTCGGTGGTCGTCATCACCGGAGGATTCGGCGGAATCGGGCAGCAGCTGGCCCGCCGCCTCGCCGCCGACTACGGCGCCCGGCTGGTCCTGGTGTCGCGCCGTCCGCTCGATGCGGCGGCCGCCGGTCTGCTCGCCGAACTCGGCGACCTCGGCGCGGAAGCCGTGCACGTGCGCGCCGACGTGTCGGTGGCCGCCGATGCCGAACGCGTCGCCGCGATAGCCCACGCCACGTTCGGACCGGTCGACGTGCTCTACCACGGTGCGGGACGGTTGCGCGACGGATTGCTGTCGGGCACCGGCCGCGACGACGCGAAATCCGTTCTGGCGCCGAAGGTCTACGGCGTCGGACACTTGACACGGGCGCTGCCGGAGGCCCGCCTGACCGTGTTGTTCTCCTCGGTTTCCGCGGTGCTGGGCAATCCCGGGCAAGCGGATTACGCGGCGGCCAACCGCTATCTGGACGTCTTCGCCGAACAGCGTGACCGTGCCGGAAGCCGCGCGATCAGCATCAACTGGCCGCTGTGGGGCGAGGGCGGCATGCGTCCGCCCGCCGAGCAGATCGCCGCGCTACGACGGGCCGGTGCCGGATTGCTGCCCTCCGCGACCGGACTCGACCTGCTGTTGTCGTGTGCCACGCTCGACCGCGCACAACTCGCGGCGCTATGGGGCGAGCCCGAAGCACTGCGGGCACGACTACAACCGGCAGCCCGACCCACCGCCCCTGTGGCGGAGCCCGTGGCGGTCGATGAGCACCGTGCGCCTGTCGAGGAGCCCATCGCGATCGTCGGCATCAGCGGCCGCTACCCGGACGCGGAGAACATCGAGGATTTCTGGCGAAATCTGCGGGACGGACATGACGCGGTGCGCCCCGTTCCCGCCGAACGCTGGTGGCTCACCGCCGCCGGGGACACTCCGGGCGCGCCACCGATGATCGGCGGGTTCCTCCGTGACGTGGGCGGTTTCGACCCTCGGTTCTTCCGGATCCCGCCCGTGCAGGCGCCGCTGCTGGACCCGCAGGAGCGTTTGTTCCTGCAGCAGGCGTACGCGGCGTTGGAGCATGCCGGCTACCACCACACCGATCCGGCCGTGCGGGAACGCCGCGTCGGGGTATTCGTGGGCGCCACCTGGAGCGACTACCGGCTGCTCGGTGTGGCGGCCGCCCGCGAAGGCGATCCCGTGGCGGTGGCCTCCATCCCGTCGTCCATCGCCAACCGCACCTCCTACACCCTCGGTCTGCGCGGCCCGAGCCTCACCGTGGACACCGCGTGCTCGGCGTCACTGACCGCGCTGCATCTGGCGCGGCGCAGCCTGCTCGACGGCGAATGCGACGCGGCGATCGTGGGCGGGGTGAATCTGCTGCTGCACGAAGACAAATTCCTGCTGCTGCACAGCCTGGGCATGATGTCCGACAGCGGCCGGTGCCGGCCCTTCGCCGCCGCCGCCGACGGCTACGTCCCCGGCGAAGGGGTCGGCGCGCTGTATCTGAAGCCGCTGTCGGCCGCTCGCGCCGACGGCGACACCATCCACGGCCTGATTCTCGGCAGCGCGGTCAACCACGGCGGGCAGACCTCCGGATACAGCGTGCCGCATCCCGGCGCGCAAGCCGAGGTGATCAGCGAGGCCCTGCGCGCGGCCGGGGTCGATCCCGACGCGATCGACTACCTCGAGGCACACGGCACCGGGACACCGCTCGGCGATCCGATCGAAATCGCCGGACTGGCGGCGGCCTTCGGCAGATCCGGCGGCAACGGCCGCTCCCGCGCCATCGGGTCGACGAAGTCGAACATCGGCCATACGGAAGCGGCCGCGGGCGTCGCGGGCCTGACCAGGGTGCTGCTGCAGATGCGCCACGGCCGAATCGCGCCGACGTTGCACGCCGCACAGGTCAACCCGGCCATCGCGTTCAACTCGGTGCCGTTCCACCTGCCACGGGAATTGGAGGAGTGGCCGCGCCGCATCGTCGACGGCGTCGCGGTGGCGCGGCACGCGGGCATCAGTGCGTTCGGCGCGGGCGGCGCCAACGCCCATGTGGTGCTCGCGGAATTCGTGGACGACCGGGTCCCTTCGGCCGGGACGGGCGAGTCCGAGGTCTTCGTGCTGTCGGCGCGCACGCAGGAGCGGCTGCACCGCTACGCCGAGACCATGGCGCGGCACTTGCGCACCCTCGATCCCGCCGACTTCCTCGACGCGTTGCGCACCTTACAGGTGGGCAGGCCCGCTCTGGCGCACCGTCTCGCGGTGGTCGCGTCGTCTCCGGTGGAGGTGGCCGACGCGCTCGACCGGTTCCGCACCGACCAGCTCGGTCCCGTGGTCACCGGAACCGTGGACGCGCAGACCCAGCCGCCGCTGTTCGCCCCGGCGACCGGTGCGGAGGAGCTGGCCCGCCGGTGGGTCGCGGGCGCCGAGGTCGATTGGCGTGGACGTGGCGGGCCGCGGCGTCGAATCCCGTTGCCCGGCTATCCCTTCGAGCGCACCGATTACTGGATCATCGCGCCGCCGCGCTCGGGTTTCGACGCTACGGTGCGGCAGTTCGAGGCGGCGCTGCGGCGTACGGGCATCGTGGAGCCGGGCAAGGCGGAACTCGGCCGCTACGCGGCGATGCTGCTGTTCGCGACCCTCACCGGCATGGGGCTCACTGCGGGGGAGTGGACCGCGGAATCGGTGGACGCGCGCCTGGGTGTGCGGCCGGAATTCGCCCGTCTGCGCACCAGCTGCCTGCATATCCTGCGGCGCCACGGGCTGGTGCGGTGGCAGGACGACCGGCTCGTGGTCCCCGGCCCGCCACCCGGCACCAGCGGGATGCGCGCCGACCTGCTGGCACGTTTCCCGGAAACCGAACCGTACGTGGCATTGCTGGACGCCTGTCTGGCCGCGTATCCGCGCGTACTGCGCGGGGAACTGTCCGCGACGGAGGTGCTGTTCCCCGGAGGCGACCTCGGATTGGTGAGCGCGATATACCGCGGCAACGCCGCCTACGACTTCACCAACGGCCTGCTCGCCGAATTGGTGTCGGCGGTAGCGCAGCGGCCCGGTGATACACGACCGCTGCGGATAGTGGAAGTGGGCGCGGGGACAGGCGGTTCCACGCATGCCGTACTCGAAACGCTCGCCGGGCGCGGGATCGCGTTCGACTATCACTACACCGACGTTTCGCACAGTTTCCTCGCGCACGGACGGCGCACCTTCGGCACGCGCGAGAACCTGCGTTTCGCGGTACTGGACATCGAAGCCGATCCGGTCGTGCAAGGGTTCCCCGAGCACGAAGCCGACCTGGTGCTCTGCGCCAACGTCCTGCACGCCACGCGGTCGATCGAGGACACCCTGCGCAACATCCGGCGGCTATTGGCACCAGGTGGGGTGCTCGCGTTCACCGAGGCGACCACGGACCTCGAGGTGCTCGCGCTGACCTTCGGGCTGCTGGAGGGCTGGCACGCCTACCGCGACCCCGAGGCGCGTATCCCGCACTCTCCGTTGTCGACCGAGCCGCAATGGCGGGCCGCGCTGTCGGCGGCGGGATTCTCCGGAGTCCGCGCGTGGGGGCCCGGCCTGTCCGCGGACGCGGAGCCGAGTTTCCGGCTGCTGGCCGCGGTCAGCGCCAACGCGCCTGCTCGGCTCGCTGTCGCTGAACCCGCCGCCGCGCCTGCTCAGCCCGCTGTCGCCGCACCGGCCACCGCCACGCAGCCCTATCTCGAGGTCACCCCGAACCTCGCCGCCCGTGCGCAGTTCCACCCTGGGGTGGCAGCCGAACCAGCTCCCGCCACGCAATCCCATTTCGCGGCCGAGCCGGCTGCCGCCGCGCGGCATCGTTCAGCGGTCGCCGCTGAGCCGGCCGCCGGTGGGCAGGCCGAATCTTCGGTCACCGCGCCGCGGCTCGCCACGGTGAGCGCATCCTCGCAGCCCGGCAATGCTGCGGAGCTGGAGACCGAACTCGTCGCGATCGTCGCCGACGGGCTCGGTGTGGCGCGTAGCGAGGTGCGTCCTGACTTGCCGCTGTCGGAGTACGGGGTCGATTCCATTCTCGCGGTGAAGATCATCGACCGGGTCAACGCTCGCTACGGCTCGGCACTGCGCCCCACGGTGGTGTTCGACCATCCATCGGTACGGCTGCTCAGCGCTCATCTGGCCGAACAAGGCGCCACGGCGACGAGCACAGCGGCAGCGAATATGCCCGCCCGCGCAGTTCCCGTCTCGACTATGTCGCCCGGCACCCGAACCGTCGCTGCGCAGGCCGCGCGGCCCAGCGAGAGGTCAGCATCGATGGACGTCGCCATCATCGGCATGTCCGGGCAGTTCCCCGGCGCGGCGAATCCCGAGCAGTTCTGGCGCAATCTCGCCGATGGTCGGGACTCGGTGACCGAGGTTCCCGGGTCACGCTGGCCGATCGCCGACTACTTCCGGCCGGGCCCGGCGACATCGGGCAAAACCTATTCCAAGTGGGGCGGGTTCCTCGACGGTGTCGAGGAGTTCGATCCGGCGTTCTTCGACCTGGTGCCCGCCGAAGCCGACTACATGGACCCGCAGCAACGGTTGTTCCTGGAGCACAGCTGGCGCGCGCTCGAAGACGCCGCTATCGATCCGAAGTCGTTGCGGCGTGTGCGGTGCGGCGTATTCGCCGGGTCGCCGGGGTCGGATTACGCCAACCTGCTGCGCAACCGTGCAACAACCGGTTCCCACCACATGTTCACCGGCAACAGCCCAGCCATTCTGCCCGCCCGGGTGGCCTATCACCTGGATCTCACCGGTCCGTGCCTGGGGCTGGACACTGCCTGTTCCTCGGCGCTGGTCGCGGTGCATCAGGCCTGCCGCAGCCTCGCCTCGGGGGAGTCGGAGCTCGCGCTCGCCGGAGGCGTCGCGGTGTTCGTGACGCCCGAATACCACCTGCTCGCCTCCTCGATGGGCATGCTTTCCCCGCGTGGCCGCTGCGCGAGCTTCGATGCCGACGCCGACGGTTTCGTGATCGCCGAGGGCGTCGGCGTGGTGGTGCTCAAGCCGCTGGCCGCCGCCCAACGCGACGGCGACCCCATCCACGGAGTGATCCGCGGGATCGGCGTCAACCACGACGGCCGCACCAATGGCATCACCGCGCCGAGCGTGCGGTCGCAGACCGAGCTGGAACTGGCGGTGTATCGCGACAACGGGATCGATCCATCCACCATCGGCTATGTCGAAACACACGGCACCGGAACGCGTTTGGGTGATCCGATCGAGATCGAGGCGCTCACCGCCGCCTTCCGGCGCTATACCGGCGCGGTCGGTGCCATTCCGGTGGGTTCGGTGAAGTCGAACATCGGCCACGCCTCGCACGCCGCGGGCATGGCGAGCCTGTTCAAAGTGCTGCTGGCCATGCGCGCCGGACAGCTGCCTGCCTCGCTGCACGTCGCTTCGGAGAACCCGCTGCTCGGATTGGACGAGTCGCCGTTCTTCGTCAATACCGAGCTGCGCGCGTGGAACGACACACCACGGCGAGCCGCGATCAGCTCCTTCGGCTTCAGCGGCACCAACGCGCACTTGGTGGTCGACGGCGCACCGGAGCCGACTACAGCCCGCCGCGATGTGCCGGGCGGCCCGCAGCCGGTGGTGCTCTCGGCCCGCAGCGCGACGAGTTTGACCCGGATGGCACGGTCGCTGCGCAGGCACCTGGCCGCGCATCCGGAGCTGGTGCCGGCGGATATCGCGCGCACGCTGGCGTCCGGGCGCGGCGAATTCGAGCATCGGCTCGCCGTGGTCGGTGATTCGGTGGACGCGATCGCGGCTCGGCTGGCCGCTTTCGCCGAGGGCGACCGTCCGGCCGGAGTCTTCACCGCAACGATCGACGCCCCGTCCACGGACCGGGCCGGCGCCATCGTGCTGGACGACCCGGTAGCGGCGGCGCGGCAGTGGGTCGAGGGTGGGCATGTCACATACGCGGGCTGGATCGACCCGACCGCGCGCCGTATTCATCTGCCCGGTTACGAGTTCGACCGGCAAAGGTGCTGGGTACCGGACGCGAGTCGAGACGCCGAAGGACGCTCGGCCGTGGCCGAAGTGGCGGATGTGCCGCAGGGCGACAGCTCCCGCCAACAGACTGGCGACCACCGGGCGCCTGGTTTCGCAGCGCATGACGCCGAACCTGTGTCGGCGGGCTCCGCAGCACCGCGGCAGGCCGCCGAAACCTACCTCAAAGGTCTGCTCGCCGAGTATTGCCGACTCGACCCGCAACGGATCCGCACCCGCATTCCGTTGCAGGACTACGGCATCGACTCGGTGCTGATCAGCAAGATGAACGACCGGCTGGAAACCGATTTCGGCCCACTGCCCAGCACGCTGTTCTTCGAGTACCAGACCGTCCGCGACCTCGCGGGTTATCTCGCCGATGAGCACGCGCCGCGCTTGGGTGCCGTCACCGCCGAGCCGACCCCCGTTCCGCCGGTTTCCGTCGGTGCACCCGGCGAGTCCCACACGATCGCGCCCGATCACACTGCCGGCGAATCCGCCGAGCCGGTCCCCGGCGACGTGCACGACTCCGGTGACATCGCCGTCATCGGCATGGCGGGCAAGTTCCCGATGGCGGGGGATGTCGAGGAGTTCTGGGCCAACCTGGTCGCCGGCCGCGACTGCATCGTCGAGGTCCCGCCGCAGCGCTGGGATCACCGCGAATACTTGTCCGAGGACCCTGACGAACCTGGTACCACCTACGCCCGCTGGGGCGGGTTCCTCGACGACGTGGACAAATTCGACGCCCGTTTCTTCGGCATCACCCCCAAAGACGCCGAGGAGATGGACCCGCAGCAACGGTTGTTCCTCGAAACCTCCTGGGCGGCCCTGGAAGACGCGGGTTACTCGCCGGATCGGGTGCGCCGCAGCGCCGCGGCCCGCGGCCTGCCCGATGCCGGAGTCTTCGCCGGAGTGGGATACGCCGAATACCAGGCATTCGTCGGTGTGCCGATCTCGGGCTACTTCGCGGTGGCGAACCGGGTCTCGTACCACTTCGGTTTCAGCGGCCCCAGTCTCGCGGTCGACACGGCGTGCTCGGCATCGCTGACCGCACTGCATCTGGCATGTGAGAGCCTGCGCCGCGGCGAAGCGGCCTATGCCCTGGCCGGTGGGGTGAACGTGTCGATCCATCCCGGCAAGTACCTGCTGCTCGGTTACGGCCGCTGGGCTTCCACCGACGGCCGCTGCCGGTCGTTCGGCGCGGGCGGAGACGGCTACGTGCCGGGCGAGGGTGTGGTCACTCTTGTGCTCAAACCCCTGCGGCACGCGCGCGCCGACGGTGACCGCGTCTACGGCGTGATCCGCGGCAGCACGCTCAACCACGGCGGGCGCACCAACGGGTTCACCGTCCCCAACCCCGCCGCTCAAACCGACCTCATCGGCCGGGCACTGACCGCGGCGCGCGTCGACGCGGGCGACATCGGCTATGTGGAAGCCCACGGCACCGGCACCGCACTGGGTGATCCCATCGAGATCGCGGCACTGACGAAGGCCTACCGCCGCTCGACGGCCGAGCGCGGCTATTGCGGCATCGGCTCGGCGAAATCCAGCGTGGGGCATCTGGAAGCGGCGGCGGGCGCGGCGGGGGTGGTGAAGGCCCTGCTGCAACTGTGCCACGACACCATCGCGCCGAATTTGCACAGCGACCCGCCGAACCCGGGAATCGACTTCGCGGGGTCACCGTTCCACGTCATCGACCGCCCCACGCCCTGGTCGCGGCCCACCGACGGCAAGCCGCGCATCACCGCCGTCAGCTCGTTCGGTGCGGGGGGTTCGAACGCCCACCTGATCCTCACCGACGCCGAGCCCGTCGCGCCGACCACCGAAGATGGGCAACCGAGGATCGTGGTGTTGTCCGCGCGCGACGCCGACCGGCTCGCGGAGCTGGCCGCCCGCACCGCCGACCGGTTACGCGATCATTCGCTTTGTCTGCCCGATGTGGCGTGGACGCTGGCCGTCGGCCGGGCCACGTTCGAGCATCGCCTCGCGGTGGTGGCCACCTCCACGGCCGAACTCGTGGAATTGCTCGACAGCACAGCCGATTCGAGCGCCCCCGCCCCGGCCGAAGGTTTGCTGGTGTTCCGCGGTGTGGCACGCACGCACCGCGACCTGGACGAGTTGCCCGGCGAATCGGACGCCGAGCGTGCCGAGGTGGCCGCACTGCTGCGCTCGGGCAATCTGCCGCGGGTCGCCGAGCTGTGGGCCGGCGGATGGTCGGTGGACTGGGAACAAGGCTTCGAGCGGCCGTTCGGCCGGATCGTGAGCCTGCCCGGTTATCCGTTCGCGCGGCGCAGGTATTGGATCGTGCCCGAGGACTATCAGCGGCGCACCCACCCGGCCGCGCACCTGGTCGCGAAAACGATGGTCGCAAGGGAGATCGAGCCGCCCTCGGCAGAGCGCCGCAACGGACACGCCACGAACGGAGCGGCGCACCGAGACATACCGGCGCCCACCGAACCGGTCGAGACACCCACGGTCGCCCTGGAATCGGCCGCCACCGAGCCGGCCGGCGACGAATTCGACAGCGCGTTACACGATCGGCTCGTCGAGCACATCCGCGACATCTTCGCCGATCTGACCAAGACCGATCCGGCCGATCTCGACCTCGACGCGGACTTCACCGACTTCGGGTTCGACTCGGTGGCCACCGTCCGGATGCTCAACCGGCTGATGAAGCACTACGACGTCAAGATCCCGGCGGAATCGACCGAGCTGTATCCGACCATCGCGTCCTTGTCGCACTACTTGGTGGCCGAGGGCATCATCAGCGGCGCGGCACAGGACGCCCCGCGTCCCACCTCCGTCACCACGGCCACCGCGACCCAGCCGGACATCCCCGCGGTGACCATGGACGCCCCTATTCCGGTGCGGTCGGTCTTCATCACCGGCGTGACCGGTGTGCTCGGCGGCAAGCTGCTGCACGATCTGCTCACGCGCACCGACGTGCGGGTGACCTGCCTGGTGCGCGGCAAGACCGTGGCCGCGGCCGAGCAGCGGATCAAGCACTTCCTGGGCACCTACGATCCGGACGCGACCCTCGAGCAGGCCTTCGCCGAACGCGTCACCACCGTGCTCGGCGACGTCGCCTGCGAACGGCTCGGCCTCGACGAGGACACCTGGCGAAAGCTCGCCGACGAGGTGGATCTGACCATCCACGCCGCGGGCCGCACCACCTTGGTCACCTTCTACGACGCGCTGGCCCCGATCAACGTCGAAGGCACCCGTCGCGCGGTGGAATTCGCGCTGCGCTCACGGGGCAGATACCTGGTGTACGTGTCGAGCTTCAGCGCGCTGGGCGATCGGCTCAACTTCAACAACCCGCCGTTCACCGAGCGCGATCTCGAACTGGGTCAGGGCTACGACCATCTGCCCTATCAGCAGACGAAATACGAGTCCGAGAAGCTGATCCGCGCGGCGAGCGAGCACGGGTTGCTGTGGGACATCGTGCGCCCCGGCAACATCATGGGCGACAGCCGCACCGGCCGGTACCCGTTCTCCGAGGTCAGCGTCAAAGG
This sequence comes from Nocardia sp. NPDC057455, assembly GCF_042802775.1. NCBI lineage: Bacteria > Bacillati > Actinomycetota > Actinomycetes > Mycobacteriales > Nocardiaceae > Nocardia > Nocardia sp. NPDC057455. Next base: position 38,528 of record NZ_JBHVDM010000002.1, read on the forward strand.
CGCGTACTACGACATCCTCAAGACGATGATCGAGACCGGCGAGACGATGCTGACGCCGGTGCACTGGGACATCACCCCGGTCGACTACGTCAGCGCCGCGATCGTGCACATCGCCCTGCGCCGCCCCACCTACCGCGAGACCTATCACCTGACCAACCCCGATATCCGGCGCTACTACGACGTGGTCCGCTGTGTCCAGCGCGCCGGGTACGAGGTGGATCTGGTGCCGCTGGAGGAATTCCACCGCAGGGCCACCGACCGGCAGATCTACCGGCTGGGCACCGACGAGGTCTACGACAGCCAGACCCTGGAGATGTTCAAGTACGGCATCGAGCTGTTCGGCACGATCCACTACGAGGAGAGCTCCTACGCCGACTGCGCCTACACCCGGCGGGTGCTCGGCGCCGCGGGCATCGACTGTCCGCCCACCGAGGACCTGGTGCGGGTGTATCTGGCGCATTGCGCCGAGGTGGGATACATCCCCGCACCGCGCGGCGCGGAGCCCGCCGCGGAGGTGCTGCGTTGAGCGCCGAGTGCACGATCGTCTTCCCCGGGCAGGGCGCCCAGCGCACCGGGATGGGTGCGGACTTCTGCGCCGAATACCCCCTCGCACGCGCGACTTTCGCCGAGGCGAGCGCCGCGGTGGGCGAGGATCTGCTGCGAATCTGTGCCGAGCGTGATCCGCGGTTGCATCGCACGGAGTACACCCAGCCGTGTGTGTTGACCATGGAGATCGCCGCGTATCGGGTGCTGGTGACCGAATTCGGTGTGCTGCCCGTGGCTTTCGGCGGGCACAGTCTCGGCGAGTATGCCGCGCTGGTGGCGGCGGGCGTCTTCGAACTCGCCGACGGGGTACGGCTGGTCCGGGCACGCGGCGCGCTGATGCAGCGCGCGGTGCCGGAGGGGGCAGGCGCGATGGCGGCGCTGATCCTGCCGGGTATCGCCGGCTGCGGGGTGGCGGAGCTGGTGGCCGAGGCGGGCGTGGAGGTGGCCAACGACAATTCGACCGATCAGCTCGTCATCAGCGGTGCGCGCGACGCGATCGCGGCAGCGCGCGTCGTCTTGGCCGGACGTCTACCGGAGTTGCGGTTCGTCCCACTGCGGGTGAGCGCACCGTTCCACTCGCGGTGGATGCGCGGCATCGAGGACGAATTCGCCGGACATCTGGCCGACTGCGCACCGCGGATGCGTACCGAGCGCGCGGTCGCGGTGACCTCGAACTACACCGGGGAGTTCCACCGGCCCGAAACCCTCGCCGAGCACCTGGTGCGCCAGATCTCGGCGCCGGTGCGCTGGACGGCGAACATGCGCGTGTTACTGCGCTCGGGCGCCCCCTGCTACGAGGTCGGTCCGTCGGCGCCACTATCGAAGTTCTTCGCGACCCTGGATGTCCCGGTAACCCGGATCGCGACGGTGGGCGATCTACGTGCCCTGTACGGCGGAGCACATCCGACAGCAGCTGTTGCCGAGGATTTTCCGAGTTCCAGGGCACTAGCGACTGCCTTCGGACCGGAGAGCGCGGCGGTCGGCAGCACTCCGCACTCGAAGACACCGTCGTCCACCTTCGATCTGGAACGCGTTGTGGTCGAGAGCATTCCGCGCTCGGCCGCACCGTCGCCCGCCTTCGAACCGGAAAGCGCTGCGGTCGACGACAGCACGCTGCACTCGAAGACACCATCGCCGGCCATCGAACCGGCGCGCCCTGCGGTCGAGAGCGTTCCGGCTTCGGAGAAACTCGCGGCCGCCCCCAGATCGGCGCGCCGCACCGAGACAGGTGGACTGATCATCCACCGCAAGACGGCGGGCACCCCTGGCCTGCGGTTGTTCTGCTGGCCGTTCGCCGGCGGTAAAGCCGCCGCCTACACGCCGTGGCGGCGCGAGCTGCCCGATTGGGTGGAGCTGTGTGTGGTGGAACTGCCCGCCCGGCAGCGGCATCTGGCGCAGACACCCATCCGCCGCTTCACCGACCTCGTCGACGCCGCGCTGACGAGGGTCCTGCCGCTGACCGATCTCCCGTTCGCCTTCTTCGGCCACAGCCTCGGCGCGCTGGCCGCCTACGAGGTGGCGCGCCGCCTTCCCGATCCGATCGCGCCGCAAGCGCTGTTCCTCGGCGGCGCGGTGGCCCCGCACCTGCCCAGGCCGGGGCGCTTGTCGGAGCTGCCGGATCACGAGTTCGTCGCCGCGGTCGGCCACTACGGCGGAATCCCGCCGGAGGTGCGCGAGACCCCGGAGGTGATGGCACTGTTCCTGCCCGCCTTGCGCAGCGACTTCGAGATCTTCGACGACTACCGCTTCACTCCCGCGGCCGCTCCGTCGTGCCCGGCCCACCTGTTCGGCGGCCGGGACGATCGCCAGGTGGCGGTCACCCAGTTGGAGGCCTGGCGCGACGTCCTGCCCGGACTGCGCTCCACCGAGCTGCTGCCCGGCGGCCACTTCTTCCTCACCGAGCAGCGGGCAGCGCTGCTCGGCTCGCTCGCGGACAAGCTCGCCGCTGTCCGCCCCGACGCGGTATCCGCCTGATGAAGGGATGCAGTAATGAAGGTCGAAGTCCTCACCCCGTCGTGCAACCTCGACACCGTTCGCGACGGGCGCGGCGGCATTTTCACCTGGGTCCCGCCCGAACCCCTGCTGGAGTTCAACCTGATCTACATGCACCCCGGCAAAGTGCGCGGCCTGCACTACCACCCGCACTTCGTCGAGTACCTGCTGTTCGTCGAGGGCAACGGCGTGCTGGTGACCAAGGACGACCACGAGGATCCGGACTGCCCGGAGGAGTTCATCCACGTATCGAAGGGCATCTGCACGCGCACGCCGATCGGGGTCATGCACACCGTGTACTCGATCACCCCACTGACGTTCATCGCCATGCTGACCAAGCCGTGGGACGAGTGCGATCCACCGATCGTGCAGGTGGCGCCGTTGCCGCACACCTTGGAAGGCAACGGCGCATGAGCGGTGCGATCAGACGACCGGGATACGTCCGCCGCCGGCGGTCCGAGCGCCGAAGCGGGCACGGCGTGCGGCCGCGGAGGCCCGTAGCGGCCGGCTCACATGCCGGAAAGGACTGCGCGTGAGCCGATTACGTGTAGCCGTGGTCGGCGCAGCCGGGTATGTGGGCGCCGCGCTGGTCGAAGCGCTCGAGAGCAGCGGACGGTGGGAGGTGGCGGCGGTCGGGCGTGCCGATCACGAACGTCACCGCACGGCGGGTCGCTACGACGTGCTGATCAATACCGCCTGCCCGTCGAAGAGGTACTGGGCCGAGCATCATCCGGACGCCGACCGCCAGGAGACGGTGGACAAGACGCGCCTGCTGCGCGAGCGGTGGCTCTGGGACCGATTCGTGCAGATCAGCAGTATTTCCGCGCGTACCCAACTGGACACGGCCTACGGCCGCCATCGCGCGGAAGCCGAGCAATTGTGTTCCGGGCCGGACACTCTCGTCGTGCGGCTCGGCCCGATGTACGGCGGCGACTACCGCAAGGGTGTGCTGGCGGACATGGCCGCCGACCGTCCGGTGTTCGCCAGCGGCCGCTCGCGGCAGAGCTTCGCCCCGGTGCACTGGTGCGCCGGCTGGATCGCCGCCCACCTCGAGGACACCGGCCTGCGTGAGGTCGGCGCACGCACCACCGTGACGCTGGCCGAGGTGCGTGACGCGGTGGGATCACGATCGGAGTTCGCCAAAGATCATGTCGACGACCAGTTCCCGGTCACCGCCACCGGCCCGGACTGGCCGGAGGCGGCGGCGGTGATCGACTGGCTGGCCGGGCGGAGGGTCAGCGGTGCACAGGCGGATTGAGGCTGTGCCTGCTGGGGCGCAAATATTTCTCAGCGCACAGCACCAGCAGGAAACGCACGCTGGTGGCGACGTCGCGGGTGCGCATCTTGGACGCGCCCGCGGTGCGGTTGAGGACGTGGATCGGCACCTGCTCGATCCGGAAGCCATTGGCGGCGAGAATGTAGAGACTTTCGAAGAAGAAGGAGTATCCGGTCGAACGAACCCGATCGAAAGCCGTCACCGGAACGGAGTCCAGCCGGTAGTATCGGAACGCGCCGGTGGCATCGTAGGGCATCCGCAGCAGTGTCACGGTGAGGAAATGCCCGACCCGGGTGAGGATCTTGCGGAAGGGAGTCCAGTCGGCAAGGCTGTCCTCTTTCAGATATCGCGATCCGACCACGACATCGAAACCGGCCGCAGCGGCACGCAGTGCCGGAAGATACGACGGCGGATGCGCGAAATCGGAATCCATCGTGATGATGTGCCGATATCCCTGCGCGTAGGCCCAGCGGATTCCGGCCTGATGCGCGGAGCCGACGCCTTGGCGCCCTGCCCTGTGCAGCACGTGGATGCGGGGTGCGTACTGTCGCGCCAGGTCATCGAGCAGATCTCCGGTACCGTCCGGGGAGTTGTCGTCGACGAACAGGACATCGAAATCGGTGCCTTGTTCCAGGATCTGAGCGAGCAACGGGCCCACGTTGCGACGCTCGTTGTACGTCGGAATCATTACCAGAGTTTTATCGGAGGCCGCGCTCATGCAATCGAATTCTAATACCGGCGGCGACCGAAAGATAGGTATTGCCCGCTTTTTGGCCACCGGTTAGTCTCGGGGTTGGAGGTTTGATGAGAAAGGCGCTGATAACCGGTATCACCGGCCAGGACGGGTCTTATCTGACAGAATTCCTGTTGCAGCAAGGATATGAGGTGCACGGGATTATCCGGCGTGCGTCGAATTTCAATACAGACCGCATAGATCACCTGTATCCCGATACGCATTCCCAACGCCGGCTGTTCCTGCACTACGGGGATCTGATGGATTCCAGCAGTCTCAACCGGATTCTGGAGGACGTGCGCCCGGCGGAGATCTACAATTTGGGCGCGCAGTCGCACGTGCACATCTCGTTCCAGATCCCGGAGTTCACCGCCGAGACCAACGCGATCGGCACGCTGCGCATCCTGGACGCCATCCGCAAAACCGGCATCGCGACCCGGTTCTACCAGGCTTCGTCCTCGGAGCTGTACGGCGGACTGCACGACGTGGCGCTCAGCGAGGACACACCGTTCCATCCGCGTTCGCCGTATGCCGTGGCGAAGCTGTACGCGTACTGGATCACGGTGAACCACCGCGAGGCCTACGGGATGTACACGGTCAACGGCACCCTGTTCAATCACGAATCACCCCGGCGTGGCGAGGTTTTCGTTACGCGCAAGGTGACCCGCGGAGCGGTGCGCATCGCGCAGGGCAAACAGGACAAGCTGTTCATCGGCAATCTGGACGCCCGCCGGGACTGGGGATACGCCAAGGAGTACGTCGAGGCGATGTGGCTGATGCTGCAACAGCCCGAACCCGACGACTACGTGATCGCGACCGGCGAGACGCACAGCGTGCGCGAGTTGTGCGAGACCGCCTTCTCCGCCACGGGAGTCGAATTAATCTGGGAAGGAACCGGTTTGGCGGAGCGAGGGATCGACCGGCGCACCTCGCGGGTGCTGGTCGAGGTGGATCCGACCTATTTCCGGCCCGCCGAGGTTCATCATCTCACCGGTGACCCGAGCAAGGCGCGCGAGAAGCTCGGGTGGTCGCCCCGGACGAGTTTCACCGAACTGGTCGAGTTGATGGTCGCCCACGATATGGAGAACGTGTGACGCAAACAGTGGCGGTGCAGGGTTGCCGGGTGTGCGGGAACACCCGGCTCGAGACGGTGGTCGACCTCGGCACGATGGCGCTGACCGGGGTGTTCCCGGCCTCCGACCCGACCGACGTGCCGCGCTACCCCTTGGAGTTGGTGCGCTGTGTGCCCGCGGGCGGCGAGGAGTGCGGGCTGGTACAGCTGCGCCACACGGCCGATTTCGACGAAATGTATTCCCCCGGTTACGGATACCGTTCCGGTCTGAATAGATCGATGATCGACCATCTGGCCCACCGGGTGGCGCGGATCCGGCAGCGGGCGCGGTTGTCGCCGGATGATGTGGTGATCGACATCGGCAGCAACGACGCGACGCTGCTGCGCGCCTACCCCGAAGAGTCGGCGACGATCGTGGGCATCGACCCGCTGGGGGAGAAATTCCGCCGGTTCTATCCGCCGCACGTGCGGCTGGTGACCGGGTACTTCACCCGCGAACTGGTCGAATCGGCGCTGGAGGGGCGACGAGCCAAGGTGATCACCTCGATCGCCATGTTCTACGACGTCCCCGAGCCGCTGGAATTCATGCGCGCGGTGTACGACAGCCTCACCGACGACGGCATCTGGGTGCTGGAACAGAGTTATCTACCCGCGATGCTGGCGACGACCTCCTACGACACCATCTGTCACGAGCATCTGGAGTACTACACCCTCGACCAGATCGAATGGATGGCGCGGCGCTGCGGTTTCGTGGTGCTCGAGGTGGAACGCAATGCCGTCAACGGCGGCAGCTTCGCGCTCACCTTGGGCAAGCAGGGTGCCCCGTCACCTGCCGATGCCGCCGAGCTGGATCGCATGCGCCAGGAGGAGTCCGCGCTCGGACTGCACACCGCGCAGCCGTACGTGGACTTCGCCAAGCGGGTCGACCAGCATCGCGACCAGGTCCGGGACTTCTTCGACCGCTCCCGCAAGGCCGGTCTGCGCACGCTCGGTTACGGGGCCTCCACCAAAGGCAACGTGGTGCTGCAGCATTGCGGGATCGGTCCGGAGGACCTGGAGTGCATCGCGGAGGTCAACGACGACAAGTTCGGCAAGTTCACTCCGGGAAGCGCGATCCCGATCGTGTCGGAGGATCGGGCGCGCGCCATGGCGCCCGACCAGTTCTTCGTGCTGCCCTGGCATTTCCGCACCATGATGCTGGAGCGGGAGAGCGCCTTCCGCGCGGCGGGTGGGCGGCTGGTGTTCCCGCTGCCCGACCTGGACGTGGTGTGAGATGACCATCGTCGTCACGGGTGCGGCGGGGCAGGACGGCAGACTGCTGTCGGACCTGCTCGCCGCACGCGGTGAGCGAGTGCTGCGGATCGGCCGCGACGGCCCGGTCGACATCACCGACGCGGGCGCCGTGCAGCGGCTGGTCGCGTCCGAGCGCCCCACGCAGGTGTATCTGCTGGCGGCGGTGCAGCACTCCTCGCAGGACGACCACGGCGACCCACACGAGCTGGCCCGCGCCTCCCACCGGGTGAACACGCTGCCGGTGCAGTATTTCGCGGAGGCGATCGATCGTCACCGCACCGGCACCCGCCTGTTCTACGCAGCCTCCTCGCATGTCTTCGGCTCCGACGGCGCCGCGGTGTGCGACGAGGACAGCGGGCTGCGACCGGACTCGATCTACGGAGTCACCAAGGCGGCGGGCTTGCTGACCTGCCGCGCCTACCGCGCCCGCGGCGTCTTCGCGGCCGCGGGCATCATGTTCAACCACGAATCACCCTTGCGAGCCGAGAAGTTCGTCACCCGCAAGATCGTGCGCGCCGTCGCGCGGATCCAGCGCGGCGAGACCGGCGTGCTGGAGGTGGGCAGGTTGGACGCCGGCGCGGACTGGGGATACGCGCCGGACTACGTCGAGGCGATGACGCGGATCCTGGCCCTCGATGAGCCCGACGACTTCGTCGTCGGCACCGGCGAACACCATACGGTCGCGCAGTTCTGCGCGGCAGCGTTCGGCATGGCCGGACTGGACTGGAAAGACCATGTCCGCGAACGCTCCTCGATGCTCACCCGCAGCAGGCAGCCGCTGGTGGGCGACGCGACGAGGCTGCGCGAGCGGACCGGGTGGCGACCTTCGGTGGACTTCCACGGCATGGTGCGGGCCATGCTCGTGGCCGAAGGCGTGCACCCGGTGCAGGAATCGGAGCCGGTGCGCACCGGCGGAACGGATGGATGACGTGACCCTGAACGACGAGAATGTCCTTGCCGCCCAGTTGATCTCCGTCGCCGATGGCGTCTACGAGGAGACCGCCGCACGGATCGGTGAGATCGGCACCGAGACCGTCGCCGACGCGGTGCTGAAAGAGATCGCCTGGCGCGCGAGCCACGGCTCCCAGCCGGGACAACCGGTCACCGCCGTGTTCGAGCTGGCCCACGAGGGTAAACAGCTGGACTATCTGATCACCTTCGGCGCCGACGAGCCCGCGATCGCGCCGGGCACCCTGGAGGATCCGTGGCTGCTGGTGCGGCAGGATCTGGTGGAGCTGCTGCGCGCGGTCTACGGCCCGCCCGACGCCGCCCTCGGCACTCGCGCCATCGCGATCAAGGACGAGCCGGGGCCGGGCAGTTTCGCACCGGACGACCCGTGGCGGCTGGCCCGCGACGCCGCCGCGGTCGCCGCCGACCGCATCGTCACCGCGTGCCGCGCGCAGCACTACGACCTCAACGCGCTGTCGCTGCACTTCGGTTCGGACAAGTGGGGCGGGCACTGGTACACCGAGCATTACGAGCGGCACTTCGCACCGCTGCGCGACAGTCGGGTGCGCATCCTCGAACTGGGCATCGGCGGATACACCGCGCCGGATGTCGGCGGCGCGTCACTGCGAATGTGGAAGCAGTACTTCCGCCGCGGACTGGTGTTCGGACTGGACTACTTCGACAAGTCCGGCATCGCCGAGCCGCGCCTGCAACCGCTGCGCGGCGATCAGGGCGATCCGGCGTTCCTGGAGGAGCTCGGCAGCTCGCTGGGCCCGTTCGACATCATCATCGACGACGGCAGCCATATCAGCGGTGACGTGATCGCCTCGTTCCGGGCACTGTTCGCGCACCTGCGGCCCGGCGGGCTGTACGTGGTGGAGGACACCCAGACCTCCTACTGGTCGGGCTGGGGCGGCAGCAGCACCGCCACCGACGATCCGGCCACCACCGTCGGTTACCTGAAAACCCTGGTGGACGCCTTGCACCACCAGGAATTCGAGAAGGAATCCGGCCGCGCGGCAGGCGCTTTCGACGAATGGATCGGGGCGCTGCACTTCTACCACAACATCGTGGTCATCGAAAAACGCCGCAACGCCGAGCAATCGGCTCCATCATGGGTGCCTCGGCACACCAATCCGATGGAGTGGATGAAGCCGAAGGAGTGATCGGATGAAGTTTCTTGTCGTGCCGGTGCCCTCGTCGGGCCACCTGCTGGCGATGATGCCGTTCTGCTGGGCGCTGCGGCTGGCCGGCCACGAAGTGCTGGTCGCCTCGCGGAACGACGTGACGGCCACCGCCCTGCGCTCGGGACTCGACGCCGTCGAGCTGACCGCGCTGAACGTGCCCATGGACCAGTTGCGCACCCAGGTGAATCCGGGCATGTTCCCGCTTCCGCTGTTCGCCGACCGCGACCACTCCAGCGGGCAGGGCCTGTGGCAGGTCGCCGCACAGAACTGGCACAACCACGCCCGCCAGTATCTCGACACCTTCGCCACGGTCGCGGCCGACTGGCAGGCGGACGTGATCCTCACCGACCCGCTGGCCACCATCGGCCGAGCCCTCGGCGCGCGGCTCGACCTCCCGGTCCTGGTTCACCGCTGGGGCATCGACCCCACCGGCGGGCCCTTCGCCGAACGCACCGCCGCACTCGCCGAGGAGGCGGGCACCCGGCTGGCCGATCCGGTCGCCGTGCTCGACATCTGCCCGCCGCGGCTACAAGCGCCCGACGCCGCGCCGGGCACCCCGCTGGGCTACGTCCCGTTCAACGGCACCGGCGCGCTGCCGCCGTGGCACCGCAACGAGCACGGCCGCAAGCGCATCGCGGTGTGCATGGGCGGCAGCACGCTCGGCCTGACCGGTCCGCGGCCGCTGGAATCGGTCCTCGCGGCGCTGAGCGACCTCGATGATGCCGAGGTCGTCGTCGCGCTGTCGGCGCCCGACCGGGTCAGCGTCGGCGCACTGCCCGACCACGTCCGGGTGGTGGAAGAGGTCCCGCTCACCCTGTTCCTCCCGAGCTGCGATCTGCTCGTGCACCACGGCGGCTCGACCACCGGCCTCACCGCGGGCTGGTTCGGATTGCCGCAGCTGGTGCTGCCGCAGATGTTTGACCAGTTCGACTACGCCCGCGGCCTGGTGCGCACCGGGGCCGGGCTGGCCGCGGAGTCCCCTGCGGGCCAAGGCGACATCGAAGCACTCACCACCTCGATCCGCACGCTGCTGCACGAACCCGATTTCCGCGCCTCCGCCGAACAGATCGGCGCCGACCTGCGCGCCGCGCCCAGCCCGGGCGAGGTGGTGTCCCAGGTGGTTCCGCTGCTGGCCGAGCGCGCCGCAGCAGCGACCAGATAGACCATCCGCGCGGCCCGGACCGGGCGGCGCGGGAACCGAAAGCCGTAGGTTGCAGATGATATCCAGGACATGGACCAGGTTCCGTGGTTCGCTCGACTACTTCGCCACGATGTACGCGGTGTTCGTCGTCGGCATTCTCGTTCCCGTCGTGATGATCGTGCTCTCGCTCACCGGCCTACCCGGGCCGGTGACGGCCGTACTCGGCCTCGTGTGCGCGGCGGTGCTGTTCGTGCTGTTCGTGCCGGCGGTGCCCGCCGAGTGGCGAGAGGCGGTGCGTGCCAGATCGATCGTCGTGCGGGTGCTGTGGAGCGTGGTCATCCTGCTCGTGGTCGCGGTGCTGGCCCGGTTGACGCAGTTCATGCTCGACGCCGACAACGTGGACGCCTCACTGTCGGCCGACGACGACTTCCTGGTCGAGAAATCCCACCTGTCCGGTTACATCAGCGGCGCGCTCATGGCCGAGCACGACCCCGCCGGCCTCTACGACCGCCACCGCTACGAATCGCCCCAGGCGGATTCGATACTGCCCGCGGTGACGCCGCAGGATCGCGACGCCTACCTCTACCCGCCGCCGTTCCTGCTGCTGCCCCGGTTGCTGCTGCTGTTCAGCCACGACTTCGCCACGCTGCGCGCGCTGTACTACTCGCTGTATGTGGCGATCGTGCTGTTGGCCATGTTCGCCATCGCCCGCTGGATCGGCGGCAGGCAGGGCGCGGTGCTGGCGGCACTGACCCCGGTGGTGTGGCTCAGCCTGCCGACCCTGGCGACCCTGCAGATCGGCAACATCCACGTGCTGGTGCTGTATGTCGGCGGAGCGGGCGCGATGGTCCTGTTCCAGCTGCGACGCAATATCTTCGGCGGCGCGGCGCTGGCGTTCGCGATCATCGCCAAGGTGTCCCCGGCGATCCTGCTGGTCTATCTGCTGGTCCAGCGCCGCTGGCGTCCCGCGGTGTGGACCGCCGCGTTCTGCGGACTGTATTCCCTGCTCACGCTGGCGATATTCGGCTGGGAGCCGTGGCGGCAATTTCTGTCCGACGGCACCTGGCAGCGGCTGGCCAGCGGGGAGTTCCACCAGTTCGTGCTGGTGGAGCGAGCCAACCAACTGGTCAACTATTCGCCGTTCGGGCTGCCGTACAAGGCGAACATCATGGGCTGGGACATCGGCGATCCCGTCGGGCCCGCACGGGTGATCACCAACATCTACACCTTGCTGCTGCTGATCCTGGTGGCGGTCACCGCCGTTCGCATCCACCGGCGGCTGTCCGCGGGGGCCGAAGGGCCACGGGTGCGCGCGGAGCAGCTGGCCATATGGCTGGCGGTGCTGACGCTGGCGTCGTTCCGCGCTCCGTTCGGGCCGTGGGTGTACATCGCGGTCGGCGCGGTGTGGATGCTGGCGGTGCACGCCGGGCTGATGCGCGGCGGCAAACGCACCGTCGCCCTGCTGACCGTGGCCTGGCTGATCATCGCGGTCTACAACGAAAATGTCTGGTTCACGCTGGTCGCACAGACGCTCATCTACGTCGCCTGCTTCCTGGTGGCCTGGCGGGCGAGTTCGGGCACCGATCCGGAACCGGCCCCGTCGCGGGAGGACTCCCCGCAGACGGAACGGGTCGGCGCGGCATGAGCACCTATTGCGTGATCGGCGCGGGCGCGGCCGGTTTGGCGACCGCGCGCGAGTTCGCCGCGCACGATTTGGATTTCGAGGTGCTCGAGGCGGCCGACGGAATCGGCGGGATCTGGGACGCACGTCGTCCGGACTCACCGGTCAGCCACAACACGCACGTCATCGCTTCCAAAGGCGTGCAAGCGTTTTCGGGGTTCGCGATGCCCGAGGACTATCCCGACTATCCGGGGCACGAACTCGTGCTGCGCTATCTGCACTCCTACGCCGACGCCTTCGACCTGTGGCCGCGCATCCGGTTGAACACCTCGGTGCGGAGCGTCGAACCGGGGGAGGACGGCTGGACGGTCACGCTGGCCGACGGATCCGAGCGCCGCTACGCAGGGGTCGTCGTCGCCACCGGACACGACCGCACCCCGCGGCGCGTCGACATCCCCGGCTCCGGCACGGTGCCCGTACTGCATTCCAGCGAATACCGGCATCCCGAACAGGTGCTCGGCAAGCGGGTGCTGGTGATCGGGGCCGGGCAGTCGGCCGCCGACATCCTGTCCGACTGCGCGGTCAACGCCGCGCTGACCCTGCACAGCAGCAGGCGCGGGTTCTACTGCATGCCCAAGTACATGCTGGGCCGCCCGACCGACAGCATGTTGCAGGGCAAGATGTGGCGTCCGCTGCGCAAGCGTGCCTTCGAGCGGCTGTTCTCGTATCTGCGCGGCCGCTCCCGCACGTTCGGACTCCCGGTGCCCGATTTCACCGAGGGCATCGTCATCCCGATGCTCGGCGACCAGCTGCACCACCACTACACCCATGGCGACATCACGCCCAAACCGGATGTCACCGCGATCGACGACGACCGGGTGACCTTCGCCGACGGCACCGAAGAGAAGGTCGATCTGGTGGTGCTGGCCACCGGGTTCGTGCCGAACTATCCCGTCGTCGACCGGACCCACTTGAACTGGTCGGGCGACAGCCTGCGGCCGGGCTTGTACCTCAACATCTTTCCGCCGCACGCCCGCGACCTGTTCGTCGTCGGGATGGTGCGGCCGATCGGTTCGCACTGGGATGTCTACGAGAAGCAAGCCGAGCTGGTCGCCGAGTACCTGCGGACCAAGGCGAGCGATCCGCGGCGGGTCGAACGTTTCGATCGCGCCACCCAGGGCCGCCAGCCCGACCTGTATGCCGGGTTGCGGCTCTACCACGCCGACCAGTACCCGCTGGTGGTGGAGAAACAGGACTACGTGAACCAGCTGCGCAAGCACGCCAAGCTGCTGAAGTGAAAGGTCGGACCATGAAAGCACCCGGGCCGAATCTGGTGGAGACCGGACGCATGCTGCCGAAACTCGCGAAGAACCCGCTGACGACGGTGGGCGCGCTGCTGGAGGGCTACGGTGACGTCGTGCGGGTCAAGGCGGGCCCGATGCTCGTCTACCTCGTCGCGGACCCCGCGATGACCGAGTACGTGCTCAAGGACAACTACACCAATTACCGCAAGAGCCCGATCTACGACGAGTTCAGCATCCTGCTCGGCGACGGGCAGTTGACCACCAACAACCTGGAGTACTGGCGCACCCAGCGCAAGCTGATCTCCCCAGCGTTCTCCCATTCGCACGTCAAAGGTTTCGCCGACGACATCACCGGCAGCGCCGCGGCGATGCTGGATGGCTGGGACACCGCGGCCGGACAGTTCCGCGACATCTACGACGACTACGTCAAGCTGCTGCTCGCGGTGACCGGCCGGATCCTGTTCGGTCTCGATCTGTCCACCGACACCAGTCAGGTGACCGACGCGATGCGCGCGGCGTTCGCGTTCATCATGAAGCGGGTGAACGCGCCGGTGAAGTTGCCGCAGTCCTTCCCGACACCGGAGGCTCGCCGGGTCGCGCGCAAGGTCGGCGAACTCGATGACGTGGTGCGCCATCTCATCGACGAGCGCCGCCGCGGCGGCGACACCACCGACGTGCTCACCGCGCTGGTGCGCGCCCGCGACGAAGGCGGTCAGGGCATGCGCGAGGAGGATCTGCTCAACGAGATCAAGACGCTGCTCGTGGCCGGTCACGAGTCCCCGGCCAACGCGCTGTCGTGGGCGTGCTACCTGCTGGCCACCCATCCCGAGATCCAGGAGAAGCTGGCCGAGGAGGTGCGCGCCGTGCTCGGCGACCGCACCCCGTCCTTCGCGGATCTGGGGCAGCTGAGTTACTGCCGCATGGTGATCGAGGAGACGATGCGGCTGTATCCGCCCGCCTGGATCGTCGAGCGCACCCCCATCGCCGATGACGAAATCGGCGGCTACCACGTGCCCGCGGGCGCGCGAGTCACGTTGTGCATGTACTACATCCATCGCGACAAGCGGCTGTGGGACGAACCCGAGGCCTTCCGTCCGGAACGTTTCACCGACGCGGCCGTGGCCGAGCGGCACAAGTTCGCGTTCTTCCCGTTCTCCGGCGGCCCGCGCATCTGCCTCGGCAAGGACATGTCGATGACGGAGATGGTGCTGATCCTGGCCATGACGGTGCAGCGTTTCCGGCTCGAACTCGACGACACCCACCCGGTGGTGCCGCTGGCCTCGGTCAACCTGCGCCCGGAATCCGGCATCCGCATCCGCCCGGTCCGCCGTGTCACGGAAGCTGTGACGACCTGAACGGTATCCGCTCCTCGTCGGCCGAGTTCGGGACACTTCGCCGGTCGGGGGCGGGCGATTCGGGCGCGTCGGTGATGGCGCGCATGGCTGCTGGTCAGCATGGCAGTCCCGCCGTGTCGCGGCACTCCGCTCGAGCACCGGGCGAGTCAGCAGCATTGCGCCGGGTGATACCGGTGACCTGCGCCAGTCCCCACACAACAAGTGCGCAGAGGGAGTAGGCCGCGCCGGCCCAGCAGGAGGCCGGCCAACCCCAGGTGCTGTAGGCCCAGGTGGTCGTGATCGCGCCGAGGGCGGATCCGAGGGAATAGAAGGCCATGTAGGCGCCTATGACGCTGCTGGCGCGGTGCGGATGCGCCGTGGTCAGCAGGTGCTGGCTACCGACATGTACTGCCTGGACGGCGAAATCGAGCACAACGATGCCGATGGCGAGCAGCCACAGCGTTGTTTCGATCCGCGCGATGAGCAACCAGGAGGCGGTGAGCGCCACCAGTGCGGATCCGGTAATCGCTTGTGCGTGCCCGGCGTCGGCCCATCGTCCCGCGCGGGCGGCGCCGAGAGCTCCGGCCAGGCCCGCCACTGCGAACAGGCCGATCTGCGTGGTGCCGAGGTTCCACGGGTCGGTGCCGAGGGGGAGAGCGAGCCCGCTCCAGAGGGTTCCGAAGGACGCGAAGAGGAAGAACGCGATCAGGCCCCGGCTCAGAAACAAGCGATCGGTGCGCGCGAGCCGCCGCATCGATGCCAGCACCTGCGCGTACCGTGCGCCGGAAGCCGGGCGGTCCGGGCCGAGTGTCGCGCGGACGATGAGGGCAAGAGTCACGCAGAGCACGGCGAGCAGCGCGTACACGGCACGCCAGCCGACCGTGTCGCCCAGGACGCCGGCGAGGACCCGGACGCCGAGGATACCGATCACCACACCGGAGGTGACGGCGCCGATATTGCGGCCCCGCTCGCTCGGCGCGGAGACCGCGGCGACATAGGCGACAGTTACCTGAACCACGACCGCGAACAGACCCGCGACCGCCAGCCCCGTCACCGCGACGGCACCGTTCGGGGCCGCGGCCGCGGCCGCGGCTCCCGCGGCGGTGAGGACCAGGTGCACGGTGATGAGCCAACGACGATTCACCACGTCTCCGAGCGGGACCAGCAGGATCAGGCCGGCGAAGTAGCCGACCTGCCCGGCCGCGACCAGTCCGCCCAGCGACTCGCGTGCCACTCCCAGGCCGGTGCCCGCTGCCGCCAGAACCGGCTGTATCGCATAGATCGTCGACACGGCCACTGCGCACACCAGCGCCAAGACGAATCGCTGCGACCTTGTGACTCCTGTCGCCACCACACCTCCCAATTAGTAGCAATATGCAACCATTCGAGAATAAGGAACAATGGTTTCGAATTGCAACTGATTGGAGGATGCTCATGACCCCGACGCTCGGTTCCGGCCGCGGGTGGACCGATCCCACCTGCCCGGTCGCGCGAACCGTCGACCTCGTGGGCGACCGGTGGAGCCTGCTGATCGTGCGCGACGCCATGGACGGCGCGGCCACCTTCACCGAATTCCAGCAGCGGCTCGGCATCGCCCGCAACATCCTCGCCGATCGCCTGCGCAGGCTCGTCGACCACGACATCCTCACCACGAGCACCGCTCCGGGCGGCAAGCGGCACAGCTACGCGCTCACCGAAGCCGGGCAAGACCTCTTCACTCTCGTCGTGGCATTGCGCCAATGGGGAGAACGCCACACCTTCACCGACAACGAAGCCCACTCGACACTCGTCGACCGTGACGGCCGCCCCGTCGCCCCACTGCGCACCGAAAACCACAAGGGCGAGGCCGTCACCGCGGCGAACACCCACGTCCGCAAGGTGGGCGCACACGACACCTCGGTGGCCGACGCGTGATGGGCCGCACCGCGACTACGCCGAATCCGTTGTGCGGTGCGGTCACCAGAACCTTCGGGTGGTCGTACTCATGGCCGGTTCCTGGGACGTTTGTCGGCGAGCCAGCGGCCGGTCGGAGGGGTCACCGTGCACAGCAGTCCCGTTCCGGCGAAAGACAAGATCGTGCCGGCGAAGATCACGTCGCTGCGGCGGTTGTCGCCGACCAGGCCGGCTCCGATTCCGACCAAGGCGACCAGCGTGAGGATCCCGGTACCCAGTGCCACCGCGATGCGCCCCGCGCGCTTGCGCGCGAACAGCGCGATCGAGCCACCGAGCAGCAGCAGCGACATCGCGGTACAGATCGTCATGGGAGCGAGAACATCCAGGGCGACATCACGCAACGTCTGGGGGCGGCCGTATTGCGTGGTGCGCCGAGTTGCCAGCTCGACCACTCCGTTGGCGACGATCATGGTGGTGACCAGACCGAACGCGAACGCGACGACGGCACCGATCCTGGGGATGACGCCGGATGGCCGGGCCGGATCGTAGACGGGCGTGAGCGGTTGCAGCGGGGGCAGCGGCTCGGCGCGCCACCTGGGCTCCGAAGGCTGGTTCAGCAAGGTCGGAGCCGAACGCGGCCAAGGGTCGATCGCCGTCGCCGAGTGGGCGGAGCGCTGGTTGACGAAGGCCGGCGCGGGCGGCACGTGGGCAGTGTCGCCACGCAAGGCCGCCACGGCGGCTGCCGCGAAGTCGCCACAGCCGGCGAATCGTTCGTCGCGATGTTTGGCCAGCGCGCGTGCGATCACGTCGTCGAGCTGCCGTGGCAACTCGGGACGGGTATCGCTGAGCCGCGGTACCGGCTTGGCGATGTGTCCCGCGACGATCTGACCGGGATTGGTCGAGGGGAAGGGCGGTTGCCCGGCCAGCATCGTGTAGAGGGTGCAGCCGAGGGAATATTGATCGGCACGGTGATCGACCGCCTCGCCGGACAGTTGCTCCGGTGAGGCATAGGCGAGTGTGGCGGTGAATGTCCCGGTGGCGGTGAGCTTGGTATCCGCGTCGAGCAACCGCGCGATACCGAAATCCGTGAGCAGAGCACGGCTTTCGCGACCAGCTTCGGCCTCGGCGATCAGGATGTTGGCCGGCTTGATGTCGCGATGCAGCACGCCTCGACCGTGCGCGTAGTCGAGGGCCTTGGCCGTATCGCCGACGATCTGCAGCACTTGGTCCGGGCGTGTGGTCCGCTGGTCGAGCCGGGCGGCGTCGGTGCCGCGGATGTACTGCATGGAGATCCACAGGTGCCCGTCCTGGCTGCCGCGATCGTAGACGCCGACGATTCCCGGGTGTTCCAGGCGAGCGACGACATTGGCTTCCAGTTCGAACCGTCTGCGCAGTTCTTCGTCCTCCGACACCGCGCGATTGAGCAGTTTGAGCGCCACCAGTCGCGGCAGCCGTGGGTGGCGGGCCAGATAGACGGTGCCCATACCGCCTTGCCCGAGTACTCCCTCGATCAGGTAGCCGGCGAACGACTCGTGCTGCCCCAACATCTTTCGGCCCCCTTTGGATACAGCCCACCCGGACCGAGGGCAGCATATCCGCTTCCGGATCGGAGGTCCGGCTGCCCTCCGGTGGGCCGCGTCACCGAGCCGGTGACGACCTGGCGACCTGACGACCCTTGGAGCCGCGCCGCCGGTCGACGCCCGCGCCGCCCTCCGGCGCGGCGGCTTCAGGAGCGGCCGAATGCTCGACCCGCGGGTCCTACACCTCGGACGAGCCCCTGCCAGGAGCGGCGGTAGCCAGCCACGCCTCGCGGGCACTGGGGTAGCGCGGAGACCAGGAGGTGGCGGCACGAAAGCGGCTGTTGCTCACTCGAAGTGATCGGGTCAGGGACGTGAGCCGGTGACCGCCGAGCAGCGCGGCCCGGCCGGGGACACGCAGCCAGGGCCGTTTGCCCGCGGCCGCGGCCAGGGCGGTGGCGTACTCGCGTTTGGTGAGCGGTTCGTCGTCGACGATGTTGTAGGTGCCCGCTGGGGCGGTGAGCGCCGCGACGACGGCCGCGGCCGCGTCGGTCAGGTGAATCGTGGAGGTGTACGCGTCGGCGCGGCCCAGTACCGGCGCGATGCGGCGGCGGGCCATGGCCAGCATCTGTTCGCTGTGGGCGGCGCCGACGCCGCAGAAGACACCGAAGCGCAGCACGATTCCGCTTCCGCCCGCTGCTGTGAGGCGATGGGCGTTGTCCTCGGCGGCGATGCTGCACAGGGCGCGGGGGTAGCGGTCGGCGGGGACGTCCTCGGTGATCCACTCGGACCCGCTGTCCGGGTAGATCATGCTGATCGATTCCTGGATCAGCCGGTCGACACCGGCGGCCAGTGCGGCATCGACCAGGGCCGTCGACCCGTCGATGCGAACATGCTCGTTTCTGCGCCAAGCGCGGTCGGACATGAACTGTGCGACCGAGGGCAGGGCGCTGGCCATGTTCACCACGGCGTCGTGCCCGGCGATCGCGGCGCTCAGTTGGTCTCGATCGAACAACGACGCCGTGACCGGTCTCGCCCCTCGAGCGCGCACCGCGGCCGCTTTCTCCTCGGTACGTACCAATGCCGTCACCTCGTGGCCTGCTTCGACCGATGCCGCGACGACATATCGTCCGATCGCGCCGGTCGATCCCGCGACGAAGACCTTCATGACCAGATCCTAGTGCGAACGAGAGTGTCGATGCTCGAGCACCGCATCGGCGCTACCGGCCCAGCAACGCGACGCTGCAGGCGATGATCCAGGCCGCCCAGCCGACCCAGCCGATCAGGCCGACGACCGCGATGCGGTTGGTGCCGTCGACGTTGTAGGGGCCGGCTGAGGACGAGACGAACAGCAATGCGGCACTGGCGTACCCGAGCCAGGCATGCCAGACGGAGATCAGTCCGGCGTCGGCTCCGGCGATGCTGAAACCCAGCAGTGCGGTCGCGAGGAAGATCTGGTTGAACCCGAACAGGACGTTGCTCGTTCCCCACAGGCCCGCAGTCGTGCCACGGCTGTGTGTGGCGGCCGCGGCCATCCCGAACCGCAGTGCCTCGACCACGGTGAACGTGGCGTTCTGCATGAGTATTCCGCCGAATCCCACCAGCGCCCACGCCGCAGGCCCTTCGCCGCCGCGCCACGTCACCGACAGCAGTCCCGCGGCGAAAACGGTGGTACACAGCCACATTGCCGGAGCGAGCGTCGAAGGTCGCTTCACCGCCGCACCGGCGGCGGCGAAGGCTTCCTCGACCGCCTCGATCTTCTCCGCCGACACCGGGAACGGAAGCCGTGCACGCACATAGAGGAGGTTGACCGCCAACGCCGCCACCACGAACCCGATGCCACCCAAGCCCGCCACAGTGGTGAATTCCATCGAAATGCCCTCTCCCGCATCAGGGTTGCTCGCTGGGAAGATCCCGTGCGGCAGCCAATTGGTTTTAGATAACCTATATTGAATATAGGAGCAGGAGGAATGGAGGGCAATGGTGGACGCACAGCCGGAGCGACGACGCTACGACTCGCTGCGCAGGCAGGCGCAGGCCAAGCGCACCCGCGCCGACATCGCGGAGGCCGCCGGGCGACTGTTCGTCACCCGAGGATGGGCCGGGACCACCATCGCCGACGTCGCCCGCGAGGCGGGGGTGTCCGTCCCGACGGTGTACGCGGCGTACGGAAGCAAGAAGGGACTGGTCTGGGCCCTGGTGGATGCGGCCGACGTGTCCGGGGACATGCCGCGGATGCTCGCCGAATTGGAAAGCCGCCCCACCCCCGCACAGCAGCTGGCCGCGATGGCAGGTTACGACCGGCGCCTGTTCGAACGAGCCGGGGACCTCATCGTCTTGGTCCGTGATTCCGGGCGCACCGAACCCGAACTGGCCACCCTCTACGCGCAGGCGCGTGCGGTCGCCGACCGAACGCGCGTCGAAGTGTTCTCGTCGTGGCCGAACGGCACACTGCGGCCCGGCCTGGACGTATCCACCGCCACCGACATCTACGCCGCGCTGTGCAACATCGACGTCTACGCCACGTTCATCACCGAACGCACCTGGTCACCCGAGGCAGTCGAACGCTGGTGGAGCGAAGCGCTGGCCCGCGAACTGCTGGCTCGGTGAGCGGACCCGGGTCGGCTGGATCAGCGCGATCGTTCGCGGGTTCCGGTGCTGCCCAGTAACTCTCGGCTCAATGCCACCAATTCGCTGATCGTGAGAGCTTCCTCACCCGGAGCCGGGTTCGGATCGGCCGCAGGGGTAGTGGGGGGATGCTCGGCTGCCGGGTACGGCGCTGTGAGCCGAGTGCTCAGTTCGGCGGCCAGCAGCTCGACCGTGGGGCAGCCCCAGATGATGGCGGCGGGTACGTCGATGCCCAGGCGGGCAGTGAGGCGGGCGGCCAGTTCCACGGCGTGCACCGAGCCGATGCCGAGCTGGTCGAAGTTCTGGCGGACGGCGACGCGGTCGGGGGCGATGCCGACGACTTCGGCCAGTTCCCTGGTGACCAGCGCGGCGAGCGACGCGGTATCGGGCTCGGCGGTGTCTTCCGGCGCGCTGAGCGCGGCAGGCGGCTCGATCGTCGCCGGCCGCGTTCCCGAATCCTTGACGCCGGCTTCGACCGGTGCGGAATTCTGCGCTGACGACACGACCGGCGCGGCACCGGTCGTCTGTGCGATGGGCGCGCGATCACGAACCGGATGATCAACGGATTCGGACGAAAGGAGATCGGCTGCCGAATCGGGCGCGGCGACGCCGTGTGCTTCGGCGTGCGTCTCCGCAACCGCCCAGTGCCGTTCCCGCTGGAACGGATAGGTGGGTAGCGTGATCGGCCGCCCGGGCGGGTTCACGGCCGACCAGTCCGGCTCGATGCCACGCTGGAACAGCACCCCCGCCGCGGTGAGCAAGTCGCGACGGGCGACGGTGCCGGGCCGCAAGGCCGCCGAGAGCACGAGACTCAGCGCTTCGTTCTCCGTGCCGTCGGCGTCGCCGGATACGGTCCCGTCGAGGAACTCGACAACCTGGCCCACGTCGTCGGCTACCACCGAAAGACGGTGCTGGAAAGGCCTTCTCGTCGCCAGGGTGTGCGCGAGGTCACCGAGGAGCACGCCGGGGTTGTGCACCAGATGCTCGCGCAGCCGGAAAGCGTGCGCCCGAAGCGCGGTCTCGGTGCGCGCCGACAGCACCACCAGGCGCTCGGAGGGGTCGGGGGCGGTCAATGGGTCGGGCGGAGGGGCCGCTTCGGCGATGACGTGAGCATTGGAGCCGCCGAAACCGAACGCGCTCACCGCGGCGCGCGCCGGACCATCGTGCTGCGGCCACGGCATTGCGGTATCGGCGACACGCACTCCAGCGCTCGCCGGGTCGAAATACTCCGGCGCACGGTCGAAATGGAGACTGCGCGGAATGCGGCGATGCGACAGAGCGAGTGCGACCTTCACCAGTCCCGCCAGACCCGCGGCCGCCTCGGTGTGCCCGATATTGGTTTTGATCGACCCGACCCTCAGCGGCAAGTCCGGGGCACGGTTGCTGCCGTAGACCTCGGCCAGGGCGGACAGCTCGGCGCGATCACCGACCGCGGTGCCGGTGCCGTGCGCCTCCACGTAGTCGATCGTCAGCGGGTCCACCCCGGCCTGCGCGCAAGCGCGACGGATCAGTTGCCGCTGCCCGTCCGCGCTGCTTGCGGGCATGGAGCGGTGTTTGCCGTTGTTGTTGGTGGCGCTGCCCAGCAGGGTGCAGTACACGCGGTCGCCGTCGCGCAGCGCCTGCCGCAGTGGCTTGAGGATCACCACCGCGCCGCCTTCGCCGCGGGCGTACCCGTCGGCGGAGGCGTCGAAGGTGCGGGATCGGCCCTGCGCGGACAGCACGCCCAGCGCGGACAGCCCGATCGCGGTCTCCGGAATCAGATTCAGCTGCACCCCGCCCGCGACCGCCAGCGCGCTCTCACCCGCCCGCAGCGCCTGGCAGGCCAGATGCACCGCGACCAGCGATCCCGCGCAGGAGGCGTTCACGGTCATGCTGGGGCCGTCGAAACCGAGGAAGTACGACACCCGGTTGGCGATCACGCCTTCGACATCGCCGGTACTGGTGAACGGGGTGATGGCGGTGGCGCCACGGGAAAGTTTGACGGCGCGATAGTCGTTGAACTTATTGGCGAAATACACGCCGGTCTGTGGCACCCGATCGGGCCGGATACCCGCGTCCTCGAACGCCTCCCACGCCAATTCCAGCGCCAAGCGTTGCTGCGGATCCATATCGGCCGCTTCGCGCGGGGTGATCGCGAAGAATTCGGCGTCGAATCCGGCCACATCCGCCAGATACCCACCGGCGACCGACACGGTCTTGCCCGCGGCGGCGCGGTCGGAGCCTCGGTAGTCGCCCGACCAGCGACCGGGCGGCGGTTCGTCGGCGATCGCATCGGTCTCATCGATCAGCAACCGCCACAACGCTTCCGGAGAATCGGCGCCCCCGGCGAAGCGACAGCTCATGCCGATCACGGCGATCGGCTCCGCGGCATGCGCCGCACCGTCGAATGCCGTCTGCTGAGGCCGGGTGCGCCGCTTGGCTTTCTTCACGCTTCTCACCTGCCCGCATTCCACCGACCGTGCACCCGTGGAAACAAGCGGTGCGGTGAATCTGCCGATCTTGTTGTGGGGTCGGGACATGTGCCGGAGACTTTACCTGTGCTGTTTTCCGAACGCCCGGTTTTCGCTCGGGTGACGTCCGCGCTGGGGGGCGAGGCACGGCGTCGAGAACTCCTCCGTTTCGCCTCCGTCGGTGCCGCCGCGTTCACGCTGGACACCGCGGTGTTCCTGACCTTGAAGAGCACTGTGCTCGAGGCGTATCCGGTCACGGCGAAAGTGGTCGCGGTGCTGGCGGCGATCACGCTGTCGTATGTGCTCAACAAGCAGTGGTCCTTCGACGGGCGCGGTGGGCGGCGCGGGCATCACGAGGCCGCGCTGTTCTACCTGGTCAGTTTCCTGGCCGTCGCGATCAACACCGCACCGCTGTGGGTGTCGCGGTATGTGCTGCATCTCGAGGTGCCCGAGGTTTCCCGCTTCAGCCAGAACGTGGCCGACTTCGTGGCCGCGCAACTGGTCGGCACCGCGCTGGGCATGGTGTTCCGGTTCTGGGCATTCGTGCGGGTGGTGTTCCCGGACCAGGTCGAGCGCCCCGGCTCGGCCTGAGCCGACCAGTTGCGCTCATCCTGATGACAACCCTGTCGCGCGCGATCGCCCACCGTGCTGGCCGCAGCGCCCCGCCGCGACACCACGGCCGTGCGTTCGCACCGCCGCGCGGGTGGTAGGAAAGGGAGCGTGTCCGCAACTGGCGAAGGAATCGACCCGAACAGAAGCTCGCGCGCGGTGTCGGAAGTGGTGGAGCTGGTCAGTACGCTGATCCGCTTCGACACCTCCAATACCGGCGATCTGGCCACCACCAAGGGTGAACGCGAATGTGCGCAGTGGGTGGCCGACCAGCTGCACCAGGCGGGTTACGTCACCGAATACGTCGAGTCCGGAGCGGAGGGTCGCGGCAACGTCTTCGCACGGCTGGAAGGCGCGGACTCGAGTCGTGGCGCGCTGATGATCCACGGGCATCTGGATGTGGTGCCCGCCGAGGCCGCGGACTGGAGTGTGCATCCGTTCTCCGGCGCGGTGCGCGACGGCTATGTGTGGGGTCGCGGCGCGATCGACATGAAGGACATGGTCGGGATGTCGCTGGCGGTGGCCCGCCAATTCAAGCTCGAGGGGACGGTGCCGCCGCGCGACATCGTCTTCGCTTTCCTCGCCGACGAGGAGAACGGCGGCAAGTGGGGCTCGCAGTGGCTGGTGGACAACCGCCCCGACTTGTTCGACGGCGTCACCGAGGCGGTGGGGGAGGTCGGCGGATTCTCGCTGACCGTGCCGCGCCCCGACGGCACCGAACGCAGGCTGTATCTGGTGGAGACGGCCGAGAAGGGTCTGGGCTGGATGCGGTTGCGCGCCAAGGCCCGCGCGGGCCACGGTTCGTTTCTGCACGAGGACAACGCGGTCACCATTCTCGCCGACGCGGTGGCCCGGCTGGGTAAACACACCTTCCCGTTGGTGCTCTCGGATTCGGTGGCCGCCTTCCTCGCCGCCGTCGCCGAGGAGACCGGCCTGAAGTTCGATCCGTCCAGCCCCGACATCGAGGGCCAGCTGGCGAAGCTGGGCACCATTTCCCGCATCATCGGCGCCACGCTGCGCGACACGGCCAATCCCACCATGCTGCAAGCCGGTTACAAGGCCAACGTGATCCCGCAGACCGCCGAGGCGGTGGTGGACTGCCGCGTGGTTCCCGGGCGGCAGGCCGCGTTCGAGCGTGAGGTTGACGAGCTGATCGGCCCCGACGTCGAACGCGAGTGGATCACCAAGCTCGACTCCTACGAGACGACCTTCGACGGCGATCTGGTCGACGCCATGAACAACGCCGTGCTGGCCCATGATCCGCACGGCCGTACCGTCCCCTACATGCTCTCCGGCGGCACGGATGCGAAAGCGTTCGCCCGCTTGGGTATTCGCTGCTTCGGCTTCGCACCGCTGCAGTTGCCGCCAGAGCTGGACTTCACCGCACTGTTCCACGGCGTCGACGAGCGGGTGCCGGTGGATGCCCTCGAATTCGGCACCCGCGTGCTCGAACACTTCCTACTGCACAGCTGATCCGATCCGGAAGAGAGGTTCCATGACCTACAATCCCTACGACGCGCTTGCGCAGGTGCCGTCGTTCACCCTCACCTCCACCGATGTCACCGACGGCCAGCCCTTCGGCAACGACCAGGTCAGCGGCATCTTCGGCGCGGGAGGCAAGGACATCTCCCCGCAGTTGTCCTGGTCGGATTTCCCGGCGGAGACCAAGAGCTTCGCGGTCACGGTGTACGACCCCGATGCCCCCACCGCCTCCGGCTTCTGGCACTGGGCCGTCGCCGACATCCCGGTGAGCGCGACCTCGCTGCCCGCGGGCGCGGGCAGCGGTGAGGAAGGCGGGGCCGTGCCGACCGGCGCGATCACCCTGCGCAACGACGGCGGCTTCCACGGCTTCGTCGGCGCCGCCCCGCCGCCCGGTCACGGCCCGCACCGGTACTTCATCGTCGTGCACGCCGTCGACGTCGAAAGCCTCGGCATCGACGAGAACGCCACCCCCGCCTACCTCGGCTTCAACTTGTTCTCCCACACCCTGGCCCGCGCGACCCTGATCGCCACCTACGAGCAGAAGTAGAGCCCCGTCGCGGGATTGTGGCCCTGAGCGAAATGCTCGGGGCCACAACGTTTTCCAATGCACCTCGTCCTATCCATCGTCACGTCGTCGCGGGCGCCCTGCTGGCCGGTGCGGTACTGATGTCCGTCGCTCCCGCGCAGGCCGAGGCCCCCGTCGAGCCCTAGACGATCGACTACAGCGGGGTTTTCAGCAGGTGCGTGTTTGTAGGTCTGGCTCGGCCCGTACAGCTGCGGTGAGAGCGGTGGTCATCGGCCACCCCCGCGCCGGATCGCGGTCGATATCTCGTCATCGATGCTCACGGCTACCGAGGTGAACGACGCCGTGAGGTTGTCGTATTCGCAGACCGTGTGCGCGCCGGCGAAGGCTCTCATCACCGACAACAGCAGGTTGGCCATGGGGAGTGTCCTCGCCGGTGGAGGTTAGGTTCTCTTTCACAGATTCGACCCGCACGCCCTTGTCTACCAGGACGCGGACGAGGCGGCGGAGGTCGTCGAGGTTACGGGCGGGGCGGTCCCATGGAGTGCACGATCACGGTGTCGCCTCCGGGGACGAGGCCGAGCATGTTCTCCAGTGCGGGCCCTAGACAGACGTCTAAAGGTAGGAGCATGTACCGCTTCCAGGAAACATCTGTGGTTTCGGTCTCGATGTACAGGGTGTCCCAGAACTGTGGGCCGCAGACAGCTCTACTGAGAGCCGGACACGGGAGACCGCGCTATGCAGGTGGTAGTGACCCTATTGGTCTTCGCCGGGTTGGCGATGGCCGTTATCGCCTTCGTGGCCCTGATGCGCGGGCACCTCGGCTGGGCGCGCGTCGGCAACCGCAGACATGCCGGCTTGCTGCTCGCCGCGTCGTTTCTGGTTATGACCCTGGCTGCCCTCCTCGCACCCGAACAACAGCCGGACGACGAGCCCGCCGCGCCAACAGCACCGAGCGCACCGATATCAGCCTCGGAAACCAAAGCCCCGCCGCCGGCTACAACAGAAACGACCTCCATTGCCCTCGTACCTCAACAGCTTCCGTCACGATCGGCCGCCGAATCCCCGTCGCTCTCGCCCTCGGAGCCGATCCAGCCTCCCGCCGAACCCATGCCCAGACCGGCCCCGCCACCAGCACCGGCACCTGAGCCGCCGGCCGCCGCGCCCTCCGCGGCTCCCAGCGTCTATTACCCGAACTGCGCTGCGGCTCGCGCTGCGGGGGTCGCACCCATCCTGCTGGGCGAAGCTGGCTACAGACCGGGACTCGACCGCGACAAAGACGGCGTCGCCTGCGAGGAGTAGTGCGTGAGCGAAGATCGCTGGAAGCAGCTAACCGAATGGCCGCTCACTGCGGCGGCTGTCATCTTTCTGGGTGTCTACGCCTGGACAGTTCTTGCCCAGCCCGACGGCACGGCGGCACGAATCGGCGAGACAGTGCTGTGGGGCACATGGCTGGTCTTCGGTGCCGATTACGCGGTTCGGTGGTACCGGGCGAAGCCGCGCGGGCGGTGGTTCTTCAGACATCTTCATGAATTCGCGATCGTTGCACTCCCTATGCTGCGACCGTTGCGCCTGCTCCGGCTTCTGACCATGGTCAGCGTCCTACAGCGATCAGTCGGTGGTGCGCTCCGTGGTCGGGTCATTGCCTACACAGCAGGCTCGACTCTGCTCCTGCTCTTCGTCGCATCGTTAGCCATGCTCGAAACCGAGCGCAATGCAGCCGGAGCAACAATCACGACTTTCTCTGATGCTCTGTGGTGGTCGGCAACCACGGTCACAACGGTTGGGTACGGGGACTACGCGCCGGTAACCAGCACCGGCCGATTGGTCGCGGTGGGATTGATGGTCGGCGGCATCGCACTACTCGGCGTGGTGACCGCAACCCTGGCGTCGTGGATTATCCAGCGTGTCGCAGAGGAAGACGAAGCGAGTCAATCAGCCACCCGGGCTCAGGTAGCGGAGCTCACCGCGCAAATCGCCGCGATGCGCACCGAACTTTCTGCGAGATAAGAAACGAACACGCGAGGAACTCAACCTCGATACAACCCGAGGCGTGCGCTGGTCCTCAAGAAAGACAGCCGGTGACGTCACTTCTCACAGGCGAGATCGCTCACGAACGGCAGGCGAGAAGCGGACAGCGGCAAATATCGCCCCAACCCGACCAGTCGGTATTCCCAGGAGTGGGTTCGTTGTCGTCGCGTCGCGACTGTCCGCAAGCGCTACGCTGCCGCTGGACAGCCGCCCAAGTGGGCGCGCGAAGGACTGATGAGGGTACGGACTTGATCATTCGCACGGAAACGGCCTGGGTACTCTTCTTCGCCGGGCTCATCTTCCTGTGGGCGCTGATTCTCGGCGTGTGGAAATGGCAGGCGATGACCACCTCGCCGGACGGTCTGGCACACCCCTACGTCGACATCGCCCACCGCGCCGCACTGCTGTACTCGTTCGCGACCGGGTTGATCGCCTGGTTCGTGGAATTGTCCGGCTGGCCGACGGCGGTGAACGCCACCGCGGCCGGGGCGATCATCGCACTGTTCGTGGTGACGATCGCGAACTACATCCGCCTGGGATTGCAGCGCGAAACCGACAACCAGATGCGCAACCCTCCGCCGTCGATGCGATTCGTGCTCGCCGCTCTGATCCTCGGTGAGATCGGCGGATTCGGCGTGCTCCTGGTCGGCTTCGCCATAGAGCAGTTGGCGTAGTCCCGGCTCACTATGCGTCGCGGTGGTGAAACGCGATCCTGCATCGGCACCAACCGGCCTCCACCGTCGCGGGCACCGGGCCGTTCGCGAACGAATGGGCGTCGAGCACCGAGAGGCGATCATGCCACGAGCAACGTGCGAGTTCGTTCATTGAAGTCCGCGACCAAGGGGTGCGGACCGAACGCCACCATCCGCTGCTGTATGTCGCGCACCGCCTCGACGGACCGCGATGACTTGACTTTGCGCGTGAGGTCGAGTGTCCGCACACCCGCGGCATGCGCGGCTTCGAGGTCGCGCTTCTGCATGTGGGCCACCGCCAGCGCGGCGTGAGAGAGCGCACCGCGACGCGCGCGATTCTGCGTGCGGGCACAAGCGATCGAACGGCGAGCGTGCGAGGCGGCTGGCTCCGGTTGCTCGAGGTCACGGAATGCGTTCGCCCACTCGCCGAAGATGTATGCCTGATCGATGAATCGCGCCCACTCGGGCTCCCGGTCGGGCTCGACACGGGCGAACGCGTTCTCCGCGGCGTTGATCGCGTGCGCGGTACCGGCCTTGTCGCCGATGACAGCCAGAGAGCGAGCTTCCAAGGTCCACAGGTCCGCCAGGCAGGCGGGCGAATCCACCTTCGACAAACCTTGGCGGCCGGCTTGGGCGAGTCGTCGGCCTTCGTGCGGATGCCCGAGCAAGGTTGCCTGGTCGGCCAGCCCGGCGAGGACGTGCGCGCCGAGGGCGGGATCACGCGACTCCTCGGCCAAGCGAAGCGCCTGGATCAGATACCGTTGCGCCGTTCCGTGCTCACCGTTGTCGAACGCCATCCAGCCGAGCAGGTAGGTCTGTTCGGCAGCCGCGCCGCACATTGCCAGGCGGACTTCCTCGGTGTGCGTCCGTCGCAGCAGCGGGTACACGTGCTCGTTCATGTAGGCCGCCAACACCAGCCGCCCTGAGCCACCGCCCTGGAAGATATCCATCTCCTGGAATGTGCTGAACATGTTTTGCACGGCGGCGACGTCCTCGAGCCGCACCCGCTGCCGCTGATCCGGCAGCTGGTCGAGAGTGTTCAGCAACCAGTCGCGGGAAGGCCCGATTGCCGCGACCGCTGCGAACGGAGCTGTGGACAGAAATTTCCTGCGATCCACGTCGGCCCTCCCGAGGTCTGCGACTGCGTCGAGTGTCTGTGTCCACGATGGGCTGTAGACGAGGGCGCGGTCAACGGTCGGCATCTCGCCCAGACCGAGGTCGTAGGTCGTCACGCGATAGCCGAATCGTGCCGAGAACAGGTCGGCGAGGATCGCCGGAACCGGCGGCCGTGGGCGTTCTCCCTCATCCACCCAGCGACGCACGCTGGATGCGTCCGGCCTGATCTGAGGCTCGCCCCATTCGAGCGCCAGTGTGCGCACCCGGCGGGCCAATTCACTGCGACTCCAGCCTGAACGGGCCAGCCACTCGGAGAGATGCATGTTCGCACTGTCCATCACGCCTGCCATTTCGTCACTCGGAGAGGTCGATCCACCACCTTTCAACACCCGCCGCGACCTTACTCGCCACCACTCGAAGGTGTGTGCTGAATACGCGCCCGATCACGGGGAGCCCAGCGCGCATCTCGCCGCAGGCTCAACTCTCGTTGCCGGAGCGATTTCCGCAGTCCGCGGACCGGGCGCAGCTCCACCGTCGATTCATCTGAGCAGGGGGTTCGTTGATGGGCCGGATATCATTCGGGGACACACCACTGTCCCGGTGCGCCTACTACCGGCAAGTGTGCGACCTGCCCGCGGAGGTAGATCCACCTCAGGTGGGCCGCATCGTGCTACGTATGGGAGTGGCGTGGGCGGTGATCATGCCCGCCACGCTGGGCCAGGATGTGAAGCTTTGGATGCAGCGGCACCATTGCGGGGTCGGGCCGATCATGTCGCATCCCCGGTCGAAACGGTGGACGTATTTGACGCAGCCCGACCTGCCGGATGACATCATGCTGTTCGCGGAGATGTTCAGGCTCGACGTCTCGTTGGTGCGCGCCGGCGGAACCGTGGCGCTGCCGAGTCCGGCCGATCGGGGGACTACCTTCCGTGCATGGGTCGTTCGCCCCGACAGCGCTTTTCGTCCCTCGGGAAGCGTCGTGGTGGCAGCTATCCGTGGATGCGTAGCGGAGCGAGTTGCACGACGGAAGCGAGGCTTCACGCATGCCTGAAAGGTGTCGCAGGGCACGGAAGGTTTCGGCGCACTACGGGATCGCCGCCCGCGGACTCCGGGAGGCCGATACGCGCGACGCGGCGAAGGAGCGGCGGCGGTGAACGGCGCTGAGCGCCGTGGGTCTCCGCTCCCGTCCGAGCCGGATGTCCGCTTGTCGGTGTTCTGGCACGGCGCCCGGATGGATTTCGTCGCGTGCGTCACCGCAGCGTGCCTGTTCGTCCAGGAGTGGCGTGCCCGGCATTGGCACGACGCGGTCGAAGTGTCGATGGACGACACCGACGGATATCCGCGATTGCCCTGCGAGCGACTGTATTTGGAGCCGTGAGAATTACGGATGGGAGACGCTGACATCATTGCTGTTCGACGACCATCGGACCGGCTCGCCGAACTCGGGTCAGCAGTTGGGCTGGAAGGGGTAGCAACCCCGCGGCGCGGCAGGCGCGGGCAGGGGCGCTTCGGCGGGCGGTGGAGGCGGTGGCGTCACCGGCGGTTCCTCGATGACCGACTGGGTGACTTCGTTGCCGGTCTGCTGGGGTTCGGCGGTGTCGGTGCGGGTCTGTGCGAGTACCCACACTCCGCCGACGATCACCGCGACCACCGCGGCGGCCGCGAGTGCTCGAATGCCGTGGCTGCGGCGACTCGACGCCGCGGCGGTGCGCACCGTAGTGATGGGCTCATCCGGGTGGTCCACGGCGTCGGTGGCGAAGCGACCGGTATCGACCGGCCGGTCCACGGCCGGTGATGCCGGAGGAGCGGAAGGGCGCGCAGGCGGCAGTGGCGTGACGGGAGACGGGTCAGCCGCCACTGGGCGCCGGGTGCGGGTCACGGGCGCGTCCTGCCGTGAAGACGGTTCAGAGGCGACGCTCTTCGGCTGCGAGCGCTCAGGGGTGAAACCTTCGGCGACGAGCTGCGCGAGGGTGACCTCCTCGCCGTAGCCGAGTGCGGTGAGCAGCGTGTGGACTCGTTCGGCGGTCCATGACGTTTCGCGGCGGCCGGCGCGGTGGAAGTAGGCGCGCAGACTGCTGAGATCGGCGAGGCGGACCTCGCAGCCTTTCGGTTTCGGGCCGCCCCATTCGAGGGTGACCGGGTATCGGTCGTACGGCACCACCAGCACCAGCCCGGCGATGAACTCATCGATTCCGGCCTTTTCCGCGCAGGCCTTCAGATTGTAGAAGCCGTCGCTCACTTGGCCGATCGGATTCTTGTCGCCCTTGCGCACATGTACGGGTTCTTCGTCGGTGCCCGACAGGCGCCAGCGGCTGTTGGTGGAGCAGGACAGTACGCCGCTGACGCGGGGAAGCATGCCCTTGACCTCGATAACCAGGCAGGTCTGTGGGGTGATCACCACCAGGTCGGCCTCTTGGCCGTCACCGGAGTTGCTGCGGTCGGGGACGTAGCAGCCCGAGATGGCGATGCCGGTGATCTTGTATCCGTCGTTCCAGCTTTGCATCCACTCGACCACCATCCGTTCGGTGGGCGGGATCCCGGTCCGGCCGGCGTTCGATACGAGCATCGCCTCACCCCTCCTCGCGCGTCGGCGCCGTAGGCGAAACGGCACTCCCTCAACGGTATCCTCGGGTGCCGACACACAAGACTGTGGCCCCGGGCGTGATGCCCAGGGCCACAGCGCTTTCGGCTGGTCTACTTGACGCTGATCACGCCGGTGGAGGGCTCCTTGGCGTAGAGCGCCTCGATCTCGGACTGGTACTTGGCCGAGATGGGGGCGCGCTTGAGCGACATCTTCGGGGTCAGCTCGTCGCCGCCGGGCTCCCAGACGGCGCCGAGGATGGTGAAGCGTTTGATCTGCTCGACGCGGGAGAGTTTGGCGTTGCCGGCCTGGACCGCCGCGAGTACCTCGTCGATGATCTGTTGGCGGGTGGCCAGGGTGGGGATGTCCTCGCCGGTGGCGTCGAGTTCCTTGGCGCGGATGGCGGCGACATCGGGGTCGAGCACGATCAGGGCGGCGATGTAGGGCTTGGCGTCACCGATGGCGACGACTTGGCCGATCAGCGAGGAGGCTGCCTTGACCGAGTTCTCGATGTTGGTGGGGGCGATGTTCTTGCCCGCCTCGTTGATGATCAGTTCCTTCTTGCGGTCCACGATCCGCAGGTAACCGTCGGCGTCGAGGGTGCCGATATCACCGGTGTGCAGCCAGCCGTCGGAATCGATGGCGTCGGCGGTCTTGTCGGGCATGTTGCGGTAGCCGCGGGTGACGATCGGGCCGCGCACCAGCACCTCGCCGTCGGCGTCCAGTCGCAGTTCCATGCCGTCGACCGCGCGTCCGACCGAGCCGGGGCGGGGCTTGTCCAGCTCGGTGTAGGTGCCCACGCCGGTGGTCTCCGACATGCCCCACACCTCGCTGACGGTGAAGCCGAGGCCGAGGAAGTATTCCAGGGTCTCCGGCGGGATGGGGGCGGCGCCGGAGGAGGCGACGCGCAGCTGATCCAGCCCGAGGGCGTGGCGCAGCTTGGACAGCACCAGCGTCTCGGCGATCTTGTGCTGCGCACCGAGCAGGGGACCACGGCCTTTGCCTGCCAGATCGGCGCGAGCTGCGGCGATTCCGGTGCCGATCGCCCAATTGGCCAGCGCCTTCTTCACCGGGCTCGGTTCTTCGGCGAGTTTGCCCTCCACCCCGGCCTTGATCTTCTGCCAGACCCGCGGGACGCCGAAGAAGATGGTCGGGCGCGCGTCGGGCAGGGCTGCGGCGACCTCGCGCGGGTCGGGCACGGTGGTGATCTGGATGCCGGTGAGCAGGTTGATCGCGTGGCCGGAGATCCGGTCGGCGACGTGCGCGGCGGGCAGGTAGGACACCGCGCGGTCGTCCAGACCGACCTGCAGCGGGCCGTTGACCAGGGCGATGATCTGGGCGAGCACGTTGCGGTGGGTGATCTCCACGCCCTTGGACGGGCCGGTGGTGCCGGAGGTGTAGATCAGGGTGGCCAGGTCGTCGGCGCCGACAGCCTGCCAGGCGGCGTCGAAATCGAAGTCGGCGGCGGGCGCGGCCTCGACCTGTTCGAGGGTGACGGCGCCCTCGGCGGGGCTGTCGACCATGATGATGTGCTCGACCGGCACCCCGGCCGCGGTGATCCGGTCGAGGAAGACTTGCTCGGTCACGACGACTTTGTTGCCCGCGTTGGTGAACAGGTGGGTGATCTGCTCGGGGGAGCTGGTGTTGTAGATGGAGAAGGGGGTGGCGCCCACGTGCAACGCGGCGGTGTCGATCAGATTGAACTCGGGGCGGTTGGTGAGCATGATGCCGACGGTGTCACCATGGCCGACGCCGAGTCCGGCCAGGCCCGCGGCGATCGAGCGCACCCGTTCGGCGTACTCGCGCCAGGTGTACTCCTGCGTGCCGCCCACCTTGCGCAAGGCGATCTGGTCGGGACGCAGCCGTGCGGTCTCCTGGAATGCGGCGGGGACGGTGTACACCGTCTTGCCCGACTGGTGCGCGTATCCGATTTCTGTTGTCGTCATATCCCTGTTCCCGATAGCGCTGGTGTGAACCGGGCGCCGGTATCCGCCGGCGCACGATCCGAGACTCGAATCCCGACACGGTGCGGCGAATGCACTGTCAGTCCCTCACGAGTCGGCGCGCCACATGTGGCGCGGCTCACTCATGGTAGCCACAGGAGGGAAGCGAGGTGGGGCAAACTTCAACAATCCTTCAGGCACCGATCAGATCCGGCGCGGAGCCGGGCCCTGGACGCGGGCGGAGGTTTTCCCCGGGTGTGATCACCACCGGGTCGATCGCCGACGCCTCGTCGTCCCCCCGCGACGCGCCGTCGGGCTCGTCGAGTGCCCACGGTGCGGCATCGGTCGGGATCCAGTGCTTGCGCCTGGTGCGCTTGGCCTCCAGATACTCACGGGCCCGCTCGCTGAGCGCCCGCGTTCGCAACGGCACCGGGGTGACCTGCAACCCCTCCTGCCGCAGAGCCTCCACCTTGGCGGGATTGTTGGTCAACAACTGCACCGAACGCAATCCGAGATCTGCCAGCGCTCGAGCGGTGGTGACGTAGGTGCGGGCATCGGCGGGGTAGCCGAGGGCCTCGTAACTGGTGAAGGTGTCCGCGCCGGAACGCTCGCTTTCCCGATAACCCAGCGCCTTGGCGATCAGCCCCGCCCCGCGTCCCTCCTGCTCCAGGTAGACCAGCACCCCGGCGCCCGCGGCCTGGATGAGATCGAGCGCCTTGTCCAGCTCCGGCCCGCAGTCGCAATCCTGCGAACGCAGCGCCTCCCCATACAGGCAGCGTGAGTGCACCCGCACCAGGCAGCCGTCGGCGACCGCGCCGAACAGCAGCAGGTGCCCCCGCTCACCGTCCCCGTTCAACTCCACCACCCGAATGCGCAGATCTTGCCCGTTGCGACGAAACCGATGCTCGGTGTCAGCAGGATCCACAACGTTGGTCAATGCTCCTCCGTAGCGAGTTTGAAAATTCGCTCGACCTCACTCACCAGTGGCATTGCCCCGGGGACGTCCCCGATCGATTGCGTCGCCACCATTGCGGCGGTCGCCCAGACGTAGTCGTTGCGTGCGGCGGGGCGGCGCGTCGAAACGAGACGATATACCAGGGCGGCGGAGAAGGCAGCGTGAGCGCCGACCGAGTCCTGCAGTGCCGTGGGAAACGGCCGGAAACTGTCGCTGACCTGGTCCGACCACACCGCACACCGGAAATCCTGGATCGCACAGACCGCGCCGACCCCGAGCGCGCGCAGCCGGGTGGCGGTCTGTTCCCCGTCCGGCGTCGCGCCGTCGGAGGCCATAGCCAGCGCCCGCAGGTCCTTGTCACCGCCGACGAGGTAATCCACCACACCCAGATGCCGGAACAGATATTGCGGCCGATCCAGCCGCGGCGCGGGGTGCACGACCACCAGCGGCCGGTCGGGCAGTCCACGCAACTGCCCCATGACCTGCTCGATGACGCCGGTGGGTTGTTCGAAGGTCAGCAGCACCGCATCCGAGGCGGCGAGCGCCGAGCGGATCGCGTCGCTGCGCAGATCCTGCGCGCTCAACCGGATTCGCTCGTCCTTGCAGCCGATCGTGCTCGCCGCGCCGGTGCCCGCCACGATCACCGCGGTCACCGGCGTCGGGGCGTAGGGCACCACTTTGACCAGTTCGGTCTCGACGCGTTCGCTGCGCAGATATTCCAGGATGCGGCCCCCGGCCTCGTCGTCGCCGACCGCCGAGATCAACCGCACCCGCAACCCCAGCCGGGCCGCGGCGACAGCGCGGGTGAGTCCCTTGCCACCGGGATGTTGCCGATAGCTGCCGCGCGCGGTGCCGCCCGGGCCCGGTATCCGATCGACCACATACATGTGGTCGATGACCGCGTCGCCGATCACGGTGACCACACCGCGGTCGTCTACCGAATCGCGCTCGGCGACAGTGGTTTCCGAAGAAGCGCCGAAGTCGACGACGTGCGCGCCGTCGAACACCGAGGCGGTGGCCAGCCGCGCGGCCAGCTCGGTGAACGCGCGGCGCTCGGGAGACCCGCGCAGCGAACGCACCGTCAACGTATCCGGAATCGGCTGCGCCGCAAGGGCTTCGTGCAACACCCCCCACTGCTCGGCGAGATACTCCCGCCGCTCACCCAGATCCGGGGCGTAGAGCCGGCCGGGATCGACACCGGCCGGCGGGTTTTCGCGCAGCAGACCCAGCGACAGTTCCACATCGACGACGAGCCGGTCGGTGGGATCCAACCGTGCAGCCAGATCGCGCACCAGCGGCAGCACCGCCTCTTCCCGGTCGATGCCCGCGCGCCGCGCGTACTGCCGCACGGCCAGCAGATCCAGCAGGGGCGCGACGTCGATTTCGGTGCTGCGCAACCGATCCGAACTCAAGCCCGAGCGTTTGCACAACCGGGTGAGGATATTGCGAACGGCAACCATCCCCGAGTCCTGCGCGACCATGGCGATGCCACCCTCCTCAATCGGCACAACGCGGGGCGTCGCGCGCATGTTGGCCACGCAAATCGGGTTTAGCCAGCGGGCAAATTGTCAATTACCAAATTACATCGGCAATTGCGCTCGGGGAACGGCAAATGCCACACTGGAAGTGGCGATCCCCATCGCACCACCAGGCAATCGGGAGGGCTGGTGATGAGAATGATTCTTCAGATACGGCAGCCGCGACGGCGACGGCGACACCGTCCCGCCGGATCCGGTACCGAGTCGGTGCCGAAGCCGGTGAGGGACTGAACGAGCCGCCGCAGACCCCACGCGAGAACGCACCCGTCATCGCCCCGGCACGCCGGTATGCGAATCACGCGCCTCAGCGGGCCCGGCCACTCGGCGCACCTACGCGGCTTGTATCCCGGACCGGACCGTAGGCGCGGCGCGCCCCACCGCGACAAGACCGCACATACCCGCATCGACGCGCAGCCGAGCCTTCGGCCACCGGCTCGCCCGCGGCTGCGGTTCCCCCGGCCGCCGCACTCGGCCGGACAACCCCCCGGACCACCCGGCCCGGCGGCCAGAGGTCCTCGGCCCGGGCGCACACCACGCCCGCGGGCCGGCGCAATGCACGGTGCGGCGCATCCACCGCGCCACACCAGCGGAGGCACGACGAGAGGCATTCGTGTTCATCGAACTCAGCACCCTGGAGCCGGCCTCACTCCACCTGTCGCACCGGAGACCGCGATGACCATCCACACCACCGAATGGACGATGACCAGCGACATAACCCCGGAATCGGCCTACCGCGACACCGACGCAACCGACAGCTGGCGGCTGAGCTGGCTACCGGACCGGCGGCTGACCCGCAGTCAGGCACTGGCCGGGATGTCGCTGGACGAACTGCTCAGCGACCCGCACGTCGTACACGACCGCATGACCCAGGCTCGCGTCGAGGTCTACGCCGACCAGCTCGGCATCTTGCGCGATCACGCGGTGATCCTGCTGGCCAAGGCCATGGCGGCGCGTCTGGGCCGAGAACTGGGAGCGAAGGGAGATCCGGCACCGCCGGGGCGCGGCACCCGGCGCGCCCGCACTCCCGAACCACCGTTCGTGCACGGCTGAGCCGCGCTGATGTCAGGCGTGCGCTTCGTGCTCCGCGCCGACGGCCTCACCGATGCTGCCGTACCCTCCGGCGCGCAACCGCTGCGCCAGGCCACGATGGATCCTGCGCATCCAGAACGGGCCGCCGTAGATGAACCCGGTGTAGCCCTGCAACAGCGTCGCCCCGGCGAGAATGCGCTCCCACGCCTGGTCGACGGTTTCGATGCCACCGACCGAGATCAGCACCAGACGATCACCGACCCGCCGGTACAGCCGCCGCAGCACCTGCAGCGAACGGTCGGCGACCGGCGGGCCGGACAGACCACCCGCACCCATGGCGGCCACCTCGGCGGCATCGGTGCGCAGACCGTCGCGGCGGATGGTGGTGTTGGTGGCCACGATGCCCGCCAACCCGAGTTCGACGGCCAGGTCGGCAACCGCG
This sequence comes from Nocardia sp. NPDC057455, assembly GCF_042802775.1. Classification (NCBI taxonomy): domain Bacteria; kingdom Bacillati; phylum Actinomycetota; class Actinomycetes; order Mycobacteriales; family Nocardiaceae; genus Nocardia; species Nocardia sp. NPDC057455. The sequence goes on from NZ_JBHVDM010000002.1 coordinate 76,404, forward strand.
TCGATGTCCTCGTCGGACAGATCCGGCGCGATCTTCACCAGCACCGGCACCCGCACACTGTCCAGCACCGCCCGCAGCAGCGGGCGCAGCGATTCGACCGCCTGCAGATCACGCAGGCCCGGCGTGTTGGGAGAGCTGACGTTGACCACGACGAAATCGGCCAGCGGCCCCAGCAGCGCGGCGCTGAGGGCGTAGTCCTCGGCCGCGGCCTGCGGCTCGACCACCTTCGTCTTGCCGATGTTCGCGCCGATCGGCACCCCGCCGCGGCGTGCGCGAAGGCGCTCGGCGGCCACGGCCGCGCCGTGGTTGTTGAATCCCATCCGGTTGATCAGGGCGCGGTCGGCCGGCAGCCGGAACAGCCGCGGCGCGGGATTGCCCGGCTGCGCCTGCGCGGTCACGGTCCCGATCTCGGCGAAACCGAACCCCAGCGGCGCCCAGGCGTCGACGCCGTCGGCGTTCTTGTCGAAACCGGCGGCCAAGCCCAGCGGCGCGGGGAACTCGACCCCGAACGCCTCGGCGCTCAGGATCGGATCACGGGTGACGAAGATCTTGCTCATCGCCCAGCGCAGCGGCGCGAGCGAGGCGGCCGACCGCATGACCGCGAAGGCGAGATGATGGATGCGTTCCGGCGCGACCAGGAACATCACTCGGAGTAGCAGGGCGTACATCGGCTCACATTCCGGGTTCGGGCTGGGGTAGTAGGGCGGATTTTCGCCGCCGCAGCAGCACCCGCCTGCTGCCGTCGGTGTAGGCGCGCACCCGCGAGAGTTCCCAGCCACCGAACTCGGCCTGGATCGCCAGCCGCATGGACGCGGTCACCCGGTTGACATCCGGCGGCAGCCGCAACGGCACGTACTCGTAGTCGTCGCTGGTGGTTTCCCAGCCCGCGGGCAGCGCGCGCCCGCGCCCCCGATGCGCTGCCGGATCAGCAGGTGCCGCGGAATCATCGCCCGCGCGTGGTGTCCGAGCCATCACTGCCCTCTCTTCCGATCGGCCGCACCGATCCGTTGCAGACCGTCGCCGGTCGCGGACCCTACGAACAGATCTCCGGTGCGTTGCTCGACGGCCACCGCGTTCGGCTGCCGGACGGTGGCGTAACGGCCCACTTCCTTCGGTATACCAGTCGAGAGGTCGAATCCGACGACCTCGTTGCGCTGCGTGCACGTCACCCACACGGTGTCGGACCGTTGATCGTAGGCAAGTGCGTAAGGCGAAGATCCTACCGGGAAACGCTGCCGCAACACGAGTGGTCCGGCGGTGTAGACCAGCAGTTCGCCGTCCGCGGTGTCGGTGACCACGAACCGCCCGCGCGTGTCGCCGATCAGCCGCGTGGCCCCGTCACCGGCTCGCAGCGCCAGCCCGGGCCGCTGTTCGCTCAGGTCGACCTGGAAGATCGCGCTCTGATGCCGGTCGAGCACCGTGAGCTTGCCATCGGCTTCGGCGAGTTCGTCGGCGGAGACGAGCCCGGACACGGTGCTGGTCACCTTCCCCTCGGGCGTCAACTCCTGCACCCGGCCGTCGGCGGTGCCGACCAGCAACCCGCCATCTCGGCGTGCGCGCACCGACCGGACGTCGCCCTCGACGGTCACCGCGGCGATCGCGCCGGTAGCGAGGTCCACCCGCAGCACCCGGCCCGGCGCGGCCACCAGCATCTCACCCGGCCTGCCCGGAGTCAGACCGCTCGCGCGCTCGGGCAATGTCACCGTACGCGCCACCGGCTGGGCGGCGGCCGGGTCGAAAACGGTCACGACGTTGCCGTCCAGGCCGGCCAGTAACCCGCCCGCAGAATCGGCTGCCAGCTCGGCGAGCGGCCCGGCGGGCAGCACCTGCCCGGCCGGAGGTGTCGTCACCGGGGGCGCGGAGGCCGCCGTGGCCGGCTCTCTGGTCGGCAGGTCGGGTCCGCCGGTGCCGGAGGAGCATCCGGCCGTCAGCACCAGCACCGCCACACCCGCGAATGCCGAGACGAGCCAGGGGTGAGGGCGCATCCACCGAACTCCTTCTACCGACGAATCTTCCGCAACCTCACCATCTGACCATGATGACGCAACCGGCCGACCGACCGGGGTTGGCCTCGAGCACAATGTCGGTGACCGGGGTTACGGTGGAGACCCCACCGTCCGATATAGGGAGAACCGGGTTGAAAGCCGACCATTCGTCGGGATTTGCCATCGACGACATCACCGTCGGCGCCTACGCGCACGGCTTCGGCACCACCGCCGACGGCCACCCCTTCGCGTTCCGCACCATCCGCGCCACCCTGACACTGGAGATCTACCGCCGCGATCTCGACAACGCCGTGCCCGGCCCGGAGGACGTGCTCGCGGTCGCCGAAGCCACGGTCACCGACATCGACCTCGACGACGAACGCAGTGTCGTCGCGCTGGTGCGGGATATGATCCCCGACGCCGCGACGATCGACGCCGCCGCGGAACGGGACGTCACGACCGTGCGTGCCCTGCTGGGCCGGCTCAGCTCCGTCATCGAAGGTATGTAGGAAGTGATGACCCACACACGACTCGCCCGCTCCGCGTTCGCCGCGGCGGGCCTGCTGCTGGCGGTAGCCGCCGCCGCATGCGACAGCGGAACCGACGAGGCCGCGGTCGAGGCCGCCCGCTCCTCGGCCAACGCCTCGCTGTCGTCCTCGATCGCCGCCTCCTCCAGCGCCGCCCATCCGCCGCTGCCGACGGCCGCCGACCTGGACGCCCAGATCAAGCGGGCGCTGGACCCGGGGCTGCCCGACAGTGAACGCACCGCCCTCATCGAGGACGGGGAATCCTTCCGCCAAGCCATCCCCGACATGTACAAGGCGCTGCAGGACAACCCGCGCGCCGTCTACGGCGTGACCGACCCGGTATTCGACAACCACGACGGCACGCTGACGGCCACCATGCGCCTGGACAAGGACGGCACCGGCACCGCGGTCCGCACCACCGTCGTGCACTTCGTGCTCGTCGACGGCAAGTGGAAGATCTCGCGCACCGACCTGTGCGGCATCCTGCGCTCGGCCGACTACCGCACCCCGGCTTGCGGCTGACCGGGCTCGCCACGCGATGCGCCGTTCCGGATCACTGCGGTGGGGGCGGTTCGTCCACCGCAACCGCTTCCTCGTCCTGGCCTTCTTCGTGCTGTTCGTCCTGGTCTCCGGCTGGTACGGCCGTGATCTCGCCGGGCGGCTGACCCAGGAGGGGTGGTTCGACGAGAGCAGCGAATCGGTGGCCGCCGCCGAACTGGCCGACCGCACCTTCGGCCGCGACACCGACAGCGACCTGATCCTGCTCTACACCGCCCCCGACGGCGCCACCGTCGACGACCCGGCCGTGCGCGGCCCGGTCACCGCGCAGCTGGCCGGACTGCTGGCGGCCTATCCCGATCGCATCCAGAAGATCGACAGCTACTGGGACAGCCCCTTCTCCGCCCAAGCCACCGACACCACCCACACCCACGCCTTCGCCAGCGTCGGATTGCGCGGCTCGGGCACCGCGACGGTCGAGAACTACTCGGCGATCAAGGACCATCTCGGCGCCGGACGCGCCGGCGGCGGCCCCGGCGGCACGACCGTGCAACTGGCCGGGTTGCAACCGATCGTCGAAGGCATCAACACCGGAATGCAGCGCGATATCCGGCGCGCGGAGATGATCGCCCTGCCGCTGGTGGCGATCCTGCTGTATTTCGTGTTCGGCGGCGTGATCGGGGCACTGCTACCGGTACTCATCGGCGGCATGACGATCCTGGGCACCCAGGGCGGGCTGCGGGCACTGACCGATCACATCGAGGTCAACGTCTTCGCCAGCGCCGTGATGACCCTCGTCAGTCTGGGCCTGGCGATCGACTACGGCCTGTTCACCGTCACCCGCTTCCGCGAAGAACTCGCCGCGGGCCACACCGTCGAAGAGGCCACCGCCCGCACCGTCGCCACCGCAGGACGCACCGTGCTGTTCTCGGCGGCCATCATCGCCCTCAGCCTCGGCGCCCTGTTCATCTTCCCCAACGGGGTACTGCGCTCGGTGCCGCTGGGCGGCATCAGCTCGGTCATGCTCGCGGCACTGCTGTCGGTGACCGCGTTGCCCGCCGCGTTGAGCATCGCCGGACACCGCATCGACTTCCTGGGCTGGCAACGATTCTCCCGCAGCAAGACCGAAGCGCAGATCGACGCCGGATTCTTCTCCCGCCTGGCACTGGGGGCGATGCGCCGCCCCTGGGCGGTGGCCGTGCCGATCGTGCTCGCCCTGCTGGCACTGAGCATCCCGATGCGCCACATCGAATTCGGCGGACTCAGCGAACGGTATCTGGCCGACGACAACCCGGCGCGAGTCGCGCAGGAACGTTTCGACGCCCTGTTTCCCAGCTTCCGCACCGAACCGCTGAAACTGGTGGTGGTCGGCGCCGACGCACGGCAACTGAGCGACATCCGCTACACCGCCAACCAGATCCCCGGCCTGACCGGGCGCTTCGAGCCCGCCGCGCCCACCACCGACGGCATCAATGTGCTCGCCGCCGGACTAACCGACAAACGCGACGCCGACCGTGTGATCGCCGCGCTGCGCGCCATCCCCGATCCACCGGGAGTGCAGGTGATGGTCGCCGGTGTGCCCGCCCTGGAACGCGACAGCATCAACGGACTGCTCGACGGCCTGCCCCTGCTGCTGGCCCTTCTGGTCGCCGCGGCGCTGGCGCTGATGTACGCGGCGTTCCGCTCCCTGGTGCTCGCGCTGAAGGCCGTCGCGATGAGCGCCCTCAGCCTCGTATCCACCCTCGGCGTGCTGACCTGGGTGTTCGTCGAGGGGCACGGCGCGGGGATTTTCCATTTCACGCCCGGACCGTTGATGTTCGCGGTACTGGCGCTCATCGTGACGGTGGTGTTCGGGCTGTCCACCGACTACGAGGTGTTCCTGCTGTCGCGGGTGTCGGAAGCACGCACCGCCGGCGCGGACGCACCCGAGGCCATCCGCTACGGCATCGCCCACACCGGCGGCGTCATCACCTCCGCCGCCGCGATCCTCATCGTCGTCACCGGCGCTTTCGGGTTCTCGGATCTGGTGCTGATGAAATACATCGCCTACGGCATGATCGCAGCCCTGATCCTGGACGCCACCGTCATCCGCATGCTGCTGACACCCGCGGTGCTCAAACTCATCTGGCGATAACGCCCGTCCGACTGACCTTTCTGCCGCCCACCGATATCCCGTTGATGATCGCGGCCATGCGAGTGTTGGGTGTCGGTGTGATCATCGCCTTCATCGTCGTCTCTGTGCTCTTCCGGGCACTCGACCCCGACGAGGCCACCTCGACCCCGACGAGGACGGCTGATCCCGGCGGTCCGGGTGTCAGTTGAGGGTCCGGGCAAGCATTTCGATGATCTCGGTGGTGTGACCGGTCTGGCCGAGGAGTGGGAAGATCCGTTCGATGCTGTTGCGGTGCGCGCGCACATCCAGGTCCGCCATGGCGTCCGTCGCGAGTGTGACGTGGTAGCCGTGTTCGTGGGCGGCACGGGCGGTCGACTCCACGCCGATGCTGGTGGTGAGCCCGGCCAGCACGATCTGTGTGACACCACGGCGGCGTAGTTGCAGGTCGAGGTCGGTGCCGTGGAAAGCACCCCAGGTGCGCTTGGTGACTGTGATGTCGTCAGGGTGGCCGGCGAGGTCATCGACGATGACATCCCAGCCTTCGGGCAAGCCACCGGGCCGGCTCGGGATCTCGCTGCGTCCTGGAGCGGCATCCGATCCGTCCGCGCGGGCCGTGACCCGCACCAGGACGACCGGGGCGCGGTGTTCGTGGAAGGCGCGGGCCAATTCCACCGCCCTGGCCACCACCTCGGAGCCGGTATAGGGAACCGTGGGAGCGTTGATGATGGCGTTCTGCAAGTCGATGAGGACCAGCGCGCTGGAGGAGTCGAGTGCGGTGACAGTCATGAATGGTGCCTTTCTGCATCGGCGGCTCGGCCGCGATGTCCGATGTGTGACTCGGGGCCAGTTCTGGTTGTGGTCGCGTGGCTTGTATGTGAAAGGGGTTGACTGCTGCGCTATTCGGCTTGGCGCGAGCCGCCCGCCGCCTGTGGTCGGGCCGGAGCTGTAGCGACCGCAAGCTCGGATGTGAGTGGGGAATCCTGGCGGCGCGGTAGCAGCAGCGGGCTGGCCAGGATCAGCAGTCCTGCGATCGTGATAGCCGTGCGTGGGCTGGTGGCGTCGGCGAGCAGTCCGCCCAACGCGCTGAGAATGGCGATGGCGGCGCTGCTGCTGATCGACCAAGCCGTCAGGGTGCGGGCGATACGGTCTTCGGGTGTGTGCTCGAGTCGATAGGTGGCCAGTACCGGGTTGTACAGGCTCATGCTGAGGATGATCGCTAGCTCGACAGCGATCACTGTCGCGAGGCCGGCGACACCGGGCTGGACGAAGGCCAGGCCGATCAGCCAGACCGCGCGCAGCGTGCCCACTGTGCGGAGGATCCGGTGTCGGCCGTACCGGGCCACGACACGGCCGGCAAGGTGTGAGCCGATGAGCCCGCCGACGCAAGGGACGGCGAAGGCGAGGCCGTACTGCCAGGGCGGGAATCCGAGCTGACCGAGCAGAAGCACCGCCAACAGCGGCTCGGTGGCCATGATCAGTCCGCTGACGAGCAACTGGTTGAGGTAGAGCGCCCGTAGGCCGGGATGAGCCAGCAGGTGCCGCCAGCCGTCGAGCAACTCACCGGCCCGGAGCTGACGCTTGCCGGTTCGCTGCGGGTGTTGTTCTCGGTCGCGAATCGCTGTGACCCCCAGGGCCGACAACAGGTAGCTCAGCGCGTCCACCACCACCGTGGTGACCGGTCCGAACAGGCCGACCACCGCCCCGCCCAGTGGTGGCCCGATGGCGATGGAGCTCCACGTCGTCGACTCGAACCGCGCGTTGGCCACGAGCAGATCCTCCGGCCGGACGACGGCCTTGAGGTAGGCGCCGCCGGCCGCATTGAAGGCGATCTTGGCCGCGGCGACCACGGCCGAGACGACCATCAACTGGGCGAACCCGAGCCGGCCGAAAGCGTAGGCGACCGGGATCGACAGCATGACCGCGAACCGGACCAGGTCCATCGTGATCATCACCGGCCGCTTGCGGCGAAACTCCACCCACGGCCCGAGTGGCAACGCGATCAGCGCGCCCACTGCCGGCCCCACCGCTGACAGCACGGACACCTGAACGGGGCTCGCGTGCAACACCAGCACGGCGATCAGCGGTAACGCACCGAACCCCAGCCCGGAGCCATAGGCGCTGACTGCGTAGGACGCCCACAACCATCCGAACTGCCTACCCAGCGATCGTCCGGCCACCACGCTGCGTACCTCCCGCTCCAAACCTCGCTGTCGACGGCAGTGATCAAAGCAAGGCCGAGAAGCCGGAATCAAACAACCGGCCGGCGGCAAGCCACAACCGTAAGTTGTGCGGAAAGGCTCTGCTGCTTGCAATCTCAACGCCGTGCGCACACCATCGCCGCTGCGGTCGCCGGCCGGTTTCAGGAAGCTGCCGGGGCGCTGGCGATCACTGCGATAAGCCAACCCGCGACATCGGCACTCTCACCAGCGAAAAGCGCCGTATCCGTTCTATTCGGCGCACACAGCCCGGGCCCCGAACGAGTAGCCGGAGGAGCAGGACATCGCCGACAGCGCCGATCGCCGGGTCCGGCGCACCAGGGCCTTGCTGCACCGGGCGCTGATCGGCGGGCAGACGTGGTCACCGCTCTGCGACTCGATCCGAACACCGGCCACCGGCGCACACCGCGCCGCGGCGTGCACAGCGACGACCACACTCCGCGCGGCCGGTAGCCGACCTGCGCGGGTCAGCGGCGGACGGGAAGCACCAGTTGCGCCCCGGTCACCGGGTGGTCGAGAACTTCCACCGGATGCTGGTAGACACGCGTGAGCAGGTCGGTGGTCAGCACCGCCCGAGGCGGCCCATCCGCGGCGATGCGACCGGCGTCCAGCACAGCGACCCGATCGGCGTAGGCGGCCGCGATACCCAGGTCGTGCAGGACGACGACCACCGCCGCGCCGTCGGCCGCACGAGCGGCGGCCAAACGCAACACGGCTTCCTGATGGCCGAGGTCCAAGGCGGCGGTCGGCTCGTCCAACAGCAGGGTGGCGGTGTCCTGCGCCAGCACGCGGGCCAACGCGACCCGGGCGCGTTCACCGCCGGACAGGGTCGGAAAAGAGCGGGTGGCGAGGTGTTCGACGTCGGTGGCGGCCATCGCGGCGGCGATCTGTTGCTCGTCGAGTTCGCGGCGCTCGGTGCGCACCCAGGGCGCGCGGCCCATCGCCACCACTTCACGCGCGGTGAAAGGGAACCCGAGGGTGTGGGTCTGCGGCAACACCGCCCGCCGCCGGGCCATGTCCAACGTCGTCCAGTGCGCCAACGGCCGCCCGTCGAGTTCCACCGCTCCCGCACCTGGCGCCAATTCTCCCGCCAGCGCCGCCAGCAACGTCGACTTACCCGCCCCATTGGGCCCCACCAAAGCCACGACCTGCCCCGCGACCGCTTCGAAGTCGATACCCTCGAGCACCCGCCGCGCCTGCCCCCCACTACGCCGCTGCACACTCACCCCCGCCGCCCGCACCGTCACATCCCCCCGCTGCGGCCACCCCGGCAACTCATGCACCGTCCGCAACAACCTCACCCCACACCTCCCGGCCACGAGTGGCACACCATCGAGCAGGCTTCTCGGCGTCTCCCGCAGCCATGTGCCACTCGACGAACGAAACGCAGGCTCATGCCCAGCCTCCCGAACGGGCTCGGGTGCGGCGCAGCAGCCAGAAGAAGACGGGGCCGCCGATCAGGGAGGTGAGCATGCCCAACGGGAGGTCGGCGTTGTCGACCAGGGAACGGGCGGTGACGTCGGCGGCCAACAGGACCACCGCGCCGACGATGGCGCTCAGCGGAATCAGCACCCGGTGGGCGGGACCGACCAGCATCCGCACCAGGTGCGGGACGATCAGCCCGACGAACAGGATGATGCCGGTGAACGCGACACCGGCGGCGGCCAGCACCGCCACCACCACGATCACATCGCGCCGCAAACGCTCCACGTCGACACCCAGATGACGGGCCGCCGACTCCCCGAGCGCCAGCAGATCCAGCCGCGGCGCCAGCACCACCGCCGCGGCGACACCGACCGCGGTCAGCGGCGCCACCACACCCACCGACTCCCAGGTCGCCCCGTTGAGCGAACCCAACTGCCAGAACACGATCTGATCGCGTGCGGCGGGGGAGGCCACGAACAGCAGCAGCGCGATCAACCCACCCGCGAACGCGTTGATCGCGACACCGGTGAGCACCAACGTGACCACCTCGGTGCGGCCGCCAGAGCGCGCCAGCAGATACACCAGCGACGTCGTCGCCAGCCCCGCGACGAACGCCGCCGCGGCCACCGACCAGGCCGCCACGAACGCCCCGCCCACCACGATGACCGTGCCCGCGCCGACCGCCGCACCCGCCGACACCCCGATCACCCCCGGCTCGGCCAGCGGGTTGGCGAACACACCCTGCAACAACGCACCCGCTGTCGCCAGCGCCGCACCCACCAGCATCGCCAGCACCACCCGAGGAAACCGCACCTCCCACAGCGTCACCTCACCCGAGGGATGCGCGGGCATCGGCCCGAGGTCCAGCCCGATCCGGTGCAGCACGCTGCCCGCCACCTCCGCCGGCGTCGTCGGCACCTGCCCGATCGCCGCCGACGCCAATGCCAGCGCCACCAGCCCGGCCACCGCGACCGCGAACACCAGCAGCACCCGCGAGCGACTGCGCGACTTCGGCAAGGGCGTCACCGGCGGCCGCGCCGCTTCGGTCCGCGAAACGCTCATGCGTGCCCGGTGCCGTACACCGCCGCACTCAGCGCCGCGATCACCCGGCCGGTGTTGGGGCCGAAACTCAGCAGCACCGCATCGGACATGTCCACCACCCGCCGGTCGCGCCCGGCCGGGGTCTGCGCGATACCGGGCACCTTCTGCAACCCCTCCACACCACCGACGGACTTCAACCCGTCCGACATCACCAGCAGCACATCCGGCGCCGCACCGATCATCGCCTCACTGGTGATCGCGGTGAACGGCTCCCTCAACCCCGCGACCGCACCGGCGTCGCGCGCGCCCAGCGCCGCGATCAACGCATCCGCCCCCGACCCGGGCCCGGCGAGCATCGTGATCGCAGTGGACCGCAGATACAGGAACGCGATGGTCAACCGCGGATCCCGAGCGGGCACCGCGGCACTCGCCGCGGCGATCTCGTCGCGGGTGCGCTGCGCCAGCGCCTGCCCCCGCTCCGGCACCCCCAACGCGCCCGCGACCGCCTCGATCTGCGGTCCCACCCCGGCCATCGTGCGCTCGGGATCGAAATAGACCACCGTGACACCGGCCGCGCGCAACTGCTCACGCACCGCGGGCGCGGCGCTGGTGGTATCGGTCAAGAACACCGACGGCCGCATCGCCAGCACCGACTCCACATTCAGCGACCCGTTTCCCCCCGCCACGTTCGGCACCTCCCGCACCGCGGGAAACGCCGCCGACGTGCTGCGCCCGACCAGCCTGGGCCCCAATCCCAGCGCGTACACGATCTGGGCGAGGGTGCCGTAGCGGTCCACGGCGATGACGCGGGAGGCATCGGTGACGGTCACCTCGGCACCGTCGAACGACCGCACCGTCACCGGCAACGCGGGCGTGGGCTCCGGCCCGATCGGCACCGGATCCAGATCGGTCAGCGTCGCCGTCGTCGGCCCGTGCCCGCCGTGCGAGGAACCGGCGTCGGTGGCACACGCGACCGACCCGGCCAGCAGGCTCGCCACGAACAGGGCCGCGACCGTACGCAACCACCCCGCTCGGACTCGGTTCCCCCGCCCACCCCCGGTCACTGCAGTGCTCATGCAGGCAAGGCTAATCTGTGTCACTCGGCGCGTGCACTGACGTCGTCGAGGGCCGCGGCGATCGCCCGCGGCAGTTCCAAGGTCTCGGCGGCCAGCACGCCGGTGAGCTGCCCGATGTCGCGGGCGCCGACGATCATGCTGGCGATGCCGGGCCGGTCCCGGATCCAGGCCAACGCCACCGCCAGCGGCGAGGTGCCCAGCCCGTCCGCGGCGGTCACCAGCGCGTCCACCACCCGGGTCGCGCGCTCGTCGAGACCACTGCGGATCTCCGCCGCGGTCGCCTCGTCGGCGCCCCGGGAGTCGGCGGGAACCCCGTCGCGGTACTTGCCGGTCAAGATGCCGCCCGCCAACGGCGCCGAGGCGATCACCCCGACCCCGTGAAACCGCGCCGCCGGCACGACGTCGGCTTCGGCACTGCGCGCCAGCAGCGAATAAGGGGTCTGCGCCGCGGTCACCGGCGCCACCGCGGCCAGGCTGGCCAGCTGCCAGGCGCCGAACCCGCGCACCCCCGCATACCGCACCCGGCCCGAGCGCACCGCCTGCTCCAGCGTCGAGGCGACCTCCTCCAGCGGCGTGCGCGGATCCCACACCGCCACGTTCCAGATATCGAGGTGATCGGTGCCCAATTCCAGCAGCGTGCGATCCAGTTGCCGCAGCAGCGCCCGCCGCGACGTGTCCACCGTGACCTGCGCGGGCACCGGCACCCCCGCCGGGGGAAACCCCCACGGCGCGGTGCCCGCGCAACCGCTGAGCACCAGCTCGTCGCGCGAGACCAGATCACCGAGCAACTCGGCCAGGATGCGCTGCGCGGCCCCGCCCGCATAGGCGGGGGAGGTGTCCACCAGCGTGCCGCCCGCCTCGACGAACGCCACCAACTGGCCCGCGGCGTCTTCGGCGTCGGTGTGCGAACCCCAGGTATGGGTCGCCAGGCCCATCCGCGACACCCGCAGGCCGCTACGGCCCACCGTCCGCTGTTCCATCACCGTGTCCGCGCATTCGTCACGGCGCCAAGCCTAGAGTGTGGATACGCGACCGGGCGCCCACCAGCACAGTGGGTCGCGCGTCGGTGCGCGGGAACCCGCCACTGTCGCGAACTCGCGCGGTGGCCGTAGCGCAACAGCCGGGCACGCCGCCGCGATCTCGACACTGTACTGTCGCTGCGAGATTGGGGCGGCAGTCGTGCAGAAGCGACCGACCGCCGCACCAATGCCCAGGTAGGAACCCGTATTTCGGGCGGAAGTGGAGGATGGTTCGTGGTTGGCGAGTCGATGACCTGGGTGCAGGCCTTGGTACTGGGCTTGGTGCAGGGGCTCACGGAGTTCCTGCCGGTCTCCTCCTCGGCGCATCTGCGCATCGTGTCGTCGGTCTTCTTCGGCGACGACGCGGGCGCCTCGTTCACCGCGGTCACCCAGCTGGGCACCGAGGCCGCGGTGCTGGTGTTCTTCGCCAAGGACATCTGGCGGATCGTGTTGGCCTGGTTCGCGGGCGTGCGTGAGCGGGTCAGCACACGCGGTCGCCAGGAACTCCCGCTGCACGATCAGCCCACCACGAGACTTCCGGTCATCACCGCCGACCACACGCGCGTTCTCGACGAACAGGCCCAGCGCGAACTCGATTATCGCATCGGCTGGTATGTGATCATCGCCACCATCCCCATCGGTGTGCTGGGGTTCCTGTTCAAAGACGAGATCCGCACCGGCGCCCGCAATCTGTGGCTGGTGTCGTTCATGCTGATCTTCTTCGCCCTGGTCATCGCCGCCGGTGAGCACTTCGGCCGCAAGGAACGCTCCATCGAGCAATTGACCACCCGCGACGGCTTGGCCATGGGTTTCGCGCAATCCCTGGCCTTGATCCCCGGCGTCTCCCGTTCGGGAGCGACCTCGACCGCGGGCCTGTTCCTGGGCTTGGAGCGCGAAGCGGCCGTACGGTTTTCGTTCCTGCTGGCCATCCCCGCCGTCACCGCATCGGGCCTGTTCAGCCTGCCGGACGCGTTCGAACCCGCTGGTGAGGGACTCAACGCCAGCGGGCCGCAACTACTGGTGGCCACCGCGCTGGCATTCGTGGTCGGCTACGCGTCGGTGGCGTGGCTGTTGCGTTTCGTGGCACGGCATTCGCTGTACTGGTTCGTCGGCTACCGCATCGTGCTGGGCGCGATCATCATGGGACTGCTGGCGGGCGGGGTGGTCTCGGCGACATGATCGCTAGGCTGGCCGCATGACGGTGATCCTGTTGCGGCACGGTGTGTCGACTTCGAACACCGCCCGCACCCTGGCCGGTCGCAGCACCGGCGTCGAGCTCACCGAGCGCGGCGAGGAGCAGGCGAGAGCCGTGGCCGAACGACTGGCCGGGCTGCCGATCGAACGCATCGTGCACTCCCCGCTGCTGCGCTGTCAGCGCACGGTCGCACCGCTGGCGGAAAAGTTCGGACTGGAACCGGTATTCGACGACCGGCTGCTCGAGGTGGACTACGGCGAGTGGACCGGCCGCCCCATCGCCGAACTGCTCGAGGAACCGCTGTGGAAGGTCGTGCAGCGGCATGCCTCCGGTGCGGTGTTCCCCAGCGGTGAGGGCCTGGCGCAGGTGCAGGCGCGCGCGGTGGCCGCGATCCGCGACCACGACCGCGCCCTGGCCGAGCAGCACGGCCGCGACGCACTGTGGGTCGCGTGCACGCACGGGGACGTGATCAAGTCGGTCCTCGCCGACGCGCTTGGCATCCATCTCGACGGCTTCCAGCGCATCATGGTCGAGCCCGCCTCGATCAGCGTCGTGCGCTACACCCCGACCGCGCCCTACGTGTGGCGGCTCAACGACACCGGCGCCGACCTGTCCGCCCTCGCCGCCGCCGGCGCGCAACGCCCGGCAGCGGCCTCGGGAGCACCGGGACCGCAGACCTCCGGGCCGGTCCCCGGTGGCGAACTCGGCCCCACCGGCAGTGCGGATAATGGGAATGCGGAGCGCCGAGATTCCTTGTAAACAACCGACCGGTCGTTGTATGGAATCCCCGCACCGCGGGTAGTCGATCAGGGTCACGTATCAGGAGGTGCATGTGTCACGCGCAATCCATGTATTCCGCACCCCCGATCGTTTCGTCGCCGGGACCGTCGGTGAGCCGGGCGATCGCGCGTTCTATCTGCAGGCGGTGCAGGAGCCGCGCGTGGTCAGCGTGCTGCTGGAAAAGCAGCAGGTGAAGGTGCTCGCCGACCGGATGGGTCTGCTGCTGGACGAGGTCGCGCGCCGCTTCGGCGCGGAAGTGCCCCCGCAAGCCGAGGACGTCAGCGACAACGCCCCCCTGGTCACCCCGATCGACGCGGAATTCCGCGTCGGCACCATGGGCCTGGGCTGGGACGCCGACGCGGGCGCGGTGGTGGTGGAACTACTGGCGATCACCGAGACCGAGGTCGACGAGTCGGTGGTGCTCGACGACACCGAAGAGGGCCCCGACGCGGTGCGGGTGTTCCTCACCCCGATCCAAGCCCGCGAATTCGCGCTGCGCTCCACCCGGGTGATCGCCGCGGGCCGCCCGCCCTGCCCACTGTGCGGGGAACCGCTCTCGGCGCGCGGGCACATGTGCGTGCGCACCAACGGCTACAAGCGCGGTGACATCTTCGGCGCGGCCGAACTAGAGGAGTGATTCGGTGGCCGAGACCGGGGACGGATTCCACAGCGGCGAGCTGACGGTGATCGGGCGGGTGAGCACCGCCAGCAACGTGACCCTGGTCTGCGAGGTGACCGGCACCGCCATCGACGGCGCACCGCTGCGCGTGGTCTACAAACCGATCCGCGGCGAACGACCACTGTGGGACTTCCCCGACGGCACCCTCGCCGGGCGTGAAGTGGCCTCGTATCTGATCTCCGAGGCGATCGGCTGGGGCGTGATTCCCGAAACCATTCTGCGCGAAGGCCCTTTCGGTCCCGGCATGGTGCAGCGCTGGGTCGTCGGCGTGGACAACCACACCGACCGCGGCGACCGCCTGGACCTGATCGACCTGTGCCCCGCGGGCACGGTGCCCGAGGGATTCCGCGAGGTGCTGCGCGCGGTGGACGACGTGGGCAACGAGGTGTCGCTGATCCACGCCGACGATCCGCGCCTGCAGCGCATGGCGGTACTGGACGTGCTGCTCAACAACGCCGACCGTAAGGGCGGGCACGCGCTGGAAGGGCTGGACGGGCAGGTCTACGGCGTCGACCACGGCATCTGCCTGCATGCCGAGTACAAACTGCGCACCGTGTTGTGGGGCTGGGCCGGTCAACCCCTCGGCGACGGCCTGATCGCGGACATCACCGCGTTCGCCAAACAGCTGCCGGGCGCGTTCGCCGACACCCTCAGCGCGCACATCACCGACGCCGAGATCGACGCACTGATCGAACGCACTCAGCAACTGCTCGACGAACCGGTCATGCCGGTGCCGCGCACCTCCCGCCCCATTCCGTGGCCCGCCTTCTGATTGCCCGGCCGACGCCACGGCGAACGGATTCCTGGCACAGTTGAAGCTTCGAACACTCGGCGCGACGACCAGGAGGACGCGATGTCCCACTCCACTCCGGACCGGGCGGCACCGGCGGTGCGGATCGTCATCGGCGCGCCCACCTACCGCATCGCGCTGCACTACGTGCACCTCTACGACAAGAAGCCGTATCCCGACACCGACCTGCACCTCTACGACAACGGCGTCTACTGGCTGAGCTCTGCGGGGGAGAACCACTTCGGCGTCTACGTCCTCACCGAGGGCTCGGTGGACTCCGGGCGATTCACCATGCGATTCATCTCTTTGCCTTCCGCGGACTGGGGCGATACGGTCGCTTACCACGAACTCGAGTTCGACGTCGCCCGCGGCACATTCACCCAGCTCGCCCTCGCCGACACCGATCCCGACATCCCCGAGCTGGACGGCACGTTCGCGATCACGCCCAACACGATCATCGATCCCACCCGCCGCACCGACGGCTGATTCAGCGAAACCGAAATCATTGACATCTCACATTTTGCGGGAAGACGCAGGTCGCGGCTGGCGAACGCACCGGCCGGAGGGTCGCGGGCACCGGGCCGGGGACCGATGATCTCCACCACACCTCTACCCTCGTAAGCATGCAGTCCTGGTCCGATACCGCCCTCCCCACCGTCCCCGGAGCAGGACCGCCGTTGCGGTTGTACGACACCGCCGACCGTCAGGTGCGCCCGGTCACCCCCGGCGCCACCGCGACGATGTACGTCTGCGGCATCACCCCCTACGACGCCACCCACCTCGGGCACGCCGCGACCTATCTGACCTTCGATCTGGTCAACCGCCTGTGGCGCGATGCGGGCCACCAGGTGCACTATGTGCAGAACGTCACCGACGTCGACGATCCGCTGTTCGAACGCGCCGCCCGCGACGGCAAGGACTGGCGCGAACTGGGCGCCGCGGAGACCGATCTGTTCCGCGAGGACATGGCCGCGCTGCGGATCGTGCCGCCGCGCGACTACATCGGCGCCGTCGAATCCGTCGACGAAGTCGTGGAGTTCGTGCAGAAACTGCTGGCTTCCGGCGCGGCCTACATCGTCGAGGACGCCGAATTCCCCGACATCTACTTCCGCGCCGACGCCACCGAGCAGTTCGGCTACGAATCCGGCTACGACCGCGCCACCATGGAGCGATTGTTCGCCGAACGCGGCGGCGACCCGGATCGTCCGGGCAAACGCGACACCATCGACGCCCTGTTGTGGCGCGCGGCGCGTCCGGGTGAGCCGTCCTGGCCCGCCCCGTTCGGCCCTGGCCGCCCCGGCTGGCACATCGAGTGTTCGGCGATCGCGTTGAACCGCATCGGCCCCGAATTCGACATCCAGGGCGGCGGCAGCGACCTGATCTACCCCCACCACGAATACTCCGCCGCGCACGCCGAGTCGCTCATCGCCGGGCGCCGCTTCGCCCGCCACTACGTGCACGCCGGCCTGATCGGGCTGGACGGGGAGAAGATGTCGAAGTCCCGCGGCAACCTCGTGCTGGTCTCGGCGCTGCGCCGCGACGGCGTCGACCCGGCCGCCATCCGCCTCGGCCTGCTGGCCGGCCACTACCGCCAGGACCGGATGTGGACCGACGCCCTGCTCGAGCGGGCGCAGCGGCGGCTGGGGCTGTGGCGCGAGGCCGCCGCCCACCCGGCGGGTCCCTCCGCCGCCGACACCGTCGCCCGCGTGCGCCTGCACCTGGCCGACGACTTGAACACCCCCAACGCACTCGACGCGCTCGACAACTGGGCCCGCCAAGCCCTCGAATACGGGGGCCGGGACACCGAAGCCCCGGCCCTGTTCGCCACCGCCGTCGACGCACTCCTCGGTATCCGCCTGTAACCGATCCGCTTGCCCGCAACCGTTCGCCCGTGATGGGGTAGCGGCGTGTGCAAGCTTCCCGGCGCGGGTCTGTTCGGTCCCGGCGGCAAACTGACAACTTCGGCAGCCGGACGGCTACGGCACCCGGCCGGCCCCGCCGATCCACGCACGGTCGCGGCGCGGACCCGGTTCTTCGGCGCCGATACCCTCGACCCGGCAACCGGTGCGCCGCGCACCGACCGGGTCGTGCTGTCGTGGGCCGGCTGTACCACCTACGCCCTGGCCATCGGCGGTTCGGTGTTCCTGCTCGACGCCTGGGTGCCGCGGCTGACCAGCACCGGATACGTCCCGACCACCCCGCAGCAGTTGGCGGATCTCGCCCCGGCGGCGATCTTCATCGGTCACGGACACTTCGACCACGCAGGCGACGCCGGCCGCATCGCTCAGGCCACCGGCGCCACCGTCCACGGCACCGCCGAGCATTGCGCGAATATCGCCGCGCAAGTCACCGATCCGGCGTTCCCCATCGCCCCGCACGGTGACGCGGACACCGCGATCGGCACCAGGGAGGACTACACCGTCGGCGCGGTCGAGGTCACCGTCGTGCGGCATCTGCACTCCGCACGCACCCCGCCCGATCCCGTCGGCGGCTCACCACGGTTCTTCCCCCGCCCGGAACCGGGAGTCGTGCGCACGCACCCGCCGACACTCGGCGGCCTGCTGCAAGGGGTGGCGCGGCTGCGTGACGCCGAGGGCGGAGTGCTGTTGTATCAGTTCCGGGTGCCGGGCTTTTGCCTGGTGTGGCACGACTCCACCGGCCCGCTCACCGAACGCGCGCCGCACGTGTTCGACGTGCTGGCCGCGCTACCGCCCACCGACGTGCAGATCGGAGCCGTGCAGGGCTACAACCAGATCAGCAACGGCCTGCGTGATCCTCGCACCTACATCGAGGCGCTCACCCCGGGACTGTTCGTCCCGTCCCATCACGACAACTGGCTGCCCGGACTCACCGCGAGCGCGGCGACCTACGACGCGCCGCTGCGCACGGAACTGGACAGGATTCCCGCGGCACGACGACCGGAACTGCGCGCACTGCACGATCCCGCCGACTACATCCGGCCGCAGCGCCTCACGTTCACGCTGTGAGCGCATCCGTGCACGAGACGCCTGCTCCAGCGTTTGGTGCACGGGCTCGGCGCAGCGCGGTCTGCTCGCGTACTCGGCTGCCGCGGCGGCCTTTCGTCGGTATCGCAGCGTCGGGATGCGCCGAGCGCGAGAACTCGGGCCAGCGGCACAGCCGACGGTGAGCAGGTGCTCGGGAGCGCACGACGCAGTCCGGCGACTCGGACCGGACCGCGCCGGTTGCGGATCAGGCCGCGCTGCCGCTCCCGGCTTGCAGGACGGCGTTCCAGACGTCGGCGAAAACAGCGAGAATTTCCACAGTTACTCCCTAAAGGCCGAAAAAATATGAAGTTCGCAGCCTGTACGGCGTAATTGTCGAGTGGGTGAACGGCGGATGAATAGAGGAGCCGATACACTCCGAGGCCGCGTCATCCCGGGATATCGGATCCGGAATACGTTGCGGTACCGCCAATTCCCGCACGATGGAAGTAGGCAGCGGCGGCCGTGTTCGCTCAGGCAGTCAACGCCGCGACGGCAGGGGCATACATGGTGTTCTTGATCGCGCCGAGGGTGCCGGGGTCTTTACCGCCCAGCGGGGCGAGCAGAGCCACGGCGGCGTCGGTGACAGCCCCTTCTGCGGCGGTGG
This sequence comes from Nocardia sp. NPDC057455, assembly GCF_042802775.1. Lineage (NCBI taxonomy): Bacteria > Bacillati > Actinomycetota > Actinomycetes > Mycobacteriales > Nocardiaceae > Nocardia > Nocardia sp. NPDC057455. The sequence goes on from NZ_JBHVDM010000002.1 coordinate 95,357, forward strand.
CGTCGACGATGCCGAGGGCCGCGGCATCGATGCCGCCGAAGCGGCGGCCGGTGGTCATCGAGGCGACGGCGCTTTTCGGGGTGAGCTTGGCCTGGATGAGGGCGGCCATGCCGGGGGTGAAGCGGATGTGGATGTCGACTTCAGGGAAGCAGAAGTAGCCGCGGTCGGCGCGCATCAGGCGGTAGTCGTGGGCGATGGCGAGCATGGCGCCCGCGCCGAACGCGTGGCCGGGCAATGCGGCGGCGGTGGGCATGGGCAGGGTGAGTACGCGCGCCAGCAGCGCCTGCACCTGCTCGACGTACCATTCGGCACGGTCGGGGTGGGCGCCGAGCCAGTCCAGGTCCAGTCCGTTGGAGTAGAACTTGCCGCCCGCGGTGGTGACCAGGCCTTGGGCGCCGTCGGCGAGAGCGGTGTCGAGGTGGGCACCGACCTGGTCGAGAAAGTCCGGCGAGAAACGGTTCTCGTCGCCGCCGAGATCGAGAACGGCGATCTTGTCGTGGTAGTCGAGTGTGGGCATGGGGGGTTCCTTCCGTTCGGGGTCGAGTGTCGGGGGGGTCAAAGCGGCGGCGGGCCGACGGCGAGCACGGCGCGCACGGCGCTGCGCAGGTAGTCCCGTGCGTGGGGATCGGCCAGCCGGTCGCGGCGCAGCAGCACGGCGGTGGGCAGATCGACCAGGCACAACGTCATGACGTCCACGGCATGGCGATCACCGCGCTGCCACAGCTGGCGCGACAGCCGCACCAGCAACTCCACCAGCACCGCGTCGGTGGCCGCCAGATCGGCGGCGATGCTGTCGGGCACCTCGCCCAGCAGTTCCTCGCGCCGCACGGCGAGCAACAACCGCGAGGAGTCCGGGTGGCGCTCGGCGAAGACGGCGGGCGCCTCGGCGGCCGCGACCACGGCTTCGACGTCGTCGTGCCGGTCCGATGCCGCGGTGACCAAGGCGGTTTGCAGGTCCAGGAAGCGACGCGCGGCACGTAACCAGGTACGCCCGAGCAGCTCCGCGCGGGATCCGAAGGTGTGGTAGATCGCGCCGTTGGAGATGCCGGTGGCGGCGGCGACCGCGCGCGTGGTGACCGCGGCGGGGCCGGAGCGAACGGCCAGTGATTCCGCGGCGTCGAGCACGGTGTCGGGGTCGTGCGTCCGAGGGCGGGGCATGCCGACACAATAACAGAGCGGCTGCTCTGTTATCGAGCGCGCGCGTCACGCCGCGACGCATCGTGTTCGGCCGCTAGGTATTTCAGCAGGTAACAGGTACCGAAGAGTCTTCTCGGGATACGCATCGGTACTTCCCGGGCTCGGTCCGACCGACGCTACGATGCGGTACTGTTCGGTCCCTCCCCCTGACCGAACGAAGAGAACGGCGCGCGTATGTCACGAGTGGTCACCAAGGAGCAGTACTTCGACACCGGGTTGGAAGTGCTCGCCGAACTCGGCTTCAAAGGTCTCAACATCGGTGTGCTGTGCCGGCAACTCGGCGTCACCAGCGGGTCGTTCTACCACCACTTCGGCAGCTGGCAGGGATTCGTCGACGCCCTGCTCGAGCACTGGGAAAACCGCCAAGTGCGCATTCTGGGCACCATGCCGTTCAACAGGGGCAACCCCGACGACGACATCCGCGCGATGTCCGATCTCGCCGCAGGCCTGCACCATGCCGCCGAAGCTGCCATCCGCGCCTGGGCGGCCAACGACGAATCGGTCAACCTCGCACTCAAACGCGTCGACGAATCCCGCAGGCGCACCGTGCACAAAGCGGTCAAAGGCGTCGTCGGCGACGACGACACCGCCGCCGTGGTCACCTCACTGGGCATGGCGATGCTCGTCGGCTACCAGCAGATCGCCGCAGGCGGCGAAAACCTGTCGCTGGACCAACTGCTCGCCGAATACGCGCGCCTGATCTACTCCCACGCCCAGCGCTGACTCCGCACCGCTACCCGAGCAGTTCATCGACGAAGCACCAGCGCCACACCTCACCCGGCTCCACACTGCGCATCACCGGATGGCCGCTTCCGGCGTAATGCTTGCTCGCGTGATTGCCCGGCGAGGAGTCGCAGCAGGCCACGTGCCCGCACGACAGGCACATCCGCAGATGCACCCACGCCAGCCCTTCGGCGAGGCATTCGGCGCATTCGTCGGGCCCGGCGTGCGTACGCACCAGCGGCGCATCCCGCAGATGCGCGCACACGTCGTCGGCCATCGCGACGGCCATCGGTTCGACGCGCTCCTCCTCGGCCTCGTCGAAGCGGTCGATGATCGATTCCTCCAGATCCAACTGCGCCAGCACGTGTTGCAGGATCTCGTAGTCGACGGCGCCCGAATCCCGCACCCGCAACACCGTTTCCCGTTCGGCGCGCAACATCGCCAACCGCAGCCGCCGGTATTCCGCGGTGGGTGTCACCAGTTCCGACTCCGCCCGCCCGAGCCGCTCCCAGGCAGCGTTGGCCTTCCACAGGACGCGATCGCGCAACGTCTGCACCACCCCGTCCGGGGTATCCGGCGTGATCTGCTGCTCGAGTGCCGCCAGACCGGCCGCGGTGGCCTGCTGCAACAGGTTGGCCTTCTGTAACGCATCCTCCGCGCGGCTGGGCGCACGCAACCGAAGCCGTCGCACCAGCCACGGCAGCGATGTCCCCTGCAGCAGCAGCGTTCCACCCACCACCACCAGCGCCAGGAGTTTCAGCACGGCCAACTGCGCTGTGTCCTGCGGCAGCAGCAGCACCGCCGCCAGTGTCACCACCCCCCGCATCCCCGCCCAGGACACCACCACCAGATGCCGGACCGGCACCGCCTCACCGGCGCCGAGACCGCGCGACAACAGGGCCGAGCCGAAAACCCATATCGGACGCGCCAGCATCGTCGCGGCCAGCACCGCCAGCGCCGTCAGCAGCAGCGTGGCGTGATCGAGCTCGCTGTGCCACGCACCCTCCACGATCCCGCGCACTTGCAGCCCGATCAAGACGAACACCGCGCTTTCCAGAATGAACTGGATCGTGCGCCAGTTGATGCGCTCGGCGATCCGGGACGCGGCGCTCTGCCAGGCCGGCGCGTTGTGACCGAGGATCATGCCGCAGGTGACCACCGCGATCACCCCCGAGGCGTGAATGCCCTCGGCGGGCAGATACGCCACGAACGGCGCGAGAAACGACAACGTGGTGTCCATGACCGGATCGGTGATGCGGCGGCGCAGCACCGCCAGCACGTACGCCACGCCGATCCCGATCGCGGCGCCACCACCGGCGGCAAGCAAGAAGTCCGCCCCGGCCTCCCACACCGACACCGCGCCCATCGTCGCGGCCAGCGCGGTACGCAACGCCACCAGCGCGGTCGCGTCGTTGAACAACGACTCGTCCTCCAGAATCGTCACGATCCGCCGCGGCATCCCGATCCGGCGCGCCACCGCCGTCGCGGCCACCGCATCCGGCGGAGCCACCACCGCACCCAACGCGACCGCGACCGCGAACGGCACCGGCAGCAGCCACCACACCACCACCGCCACGACGAACGTCGTGAACAACACCAACCCCACCGACAACAACGCGATCGTGCGCACATTTGCCCGGAAATCCACCAGCGACGTGCGGATCGCGGCGGTATACAGCAAAGGAGGCAGGAAACCGAGCAGAATGATCTCCGGCTCGAGGTGGATCTCCGGCACGAACGGCAGATACGACGCCGCCACCCCGCCCATCGTGAGTACCAACGGTTCGGAGACCCCGAACCGGCGCGCCAGCGCCGCCAACGCGGCCGCCGACGCGACGAGAACAACCAAGCCGATCGCGACATGCACGGTGGCATTCTCGCAGAGCGCACGATCGGCAAACCGTCCGCGCGGTAGATGACATGTGCGCGGTCGACCGAACTACTGTGCCCGGGCGCACCCACGCGCCATGCTTGTCGACGACAAGGAGGTAGATATGGAGGAGTTCGCGTCCTGGCGGGCGAACGGACGACGCCACACTCATCGCGGCCACCAGATCTTCTGGCGCGACGGAGGCTCAGGCGCCGACGGGACGCTGGTATGCATTCACGGTTTTCCCACCGCGTCCTGGGACTGGCACCGGATCTGGCCCGGTCTGTGCGAGCGTTTCGCTCGCGTCATCGCCCCCGACATGATCGGTTTCGGCTGGTCGGCCAAACCTCGCCACTACGACTACCGCATCACCGACCAAGCCGACATCCACGAGAACCTGCTGCGCGAACAAGGCATCAGCCGATTCCACATCCTCGCCCACGACTACGGCGACACCGTCGCCCAGGAACTGCTCGCCCGCGACGCCGAACGCCGCGCGACAGGCGACGAATCACTGGTGATCGAATCGGTGTTCTTGCTCAACGGCGGCCTGTTCCCCGAGGCGCACCGCGCACGTCCGGTGCAGCGACTGCTGGCCGGCCCCCTCGGCCCGCTCGTCGGCATACTGGGCACCGAGCGTACCTTCCACCGCAACCTGGCCACCGTGTTCGGGCCCGACACCAAACCCGCCGACGTCGAACTGCACCAATTCTGGCTGCTGTGGTGCAGCAAGCACGGAAAACGCAACGGTCACAAACTCATCCGCTACATGGCCGAACGCCGCAAACAGCGGCAGCGCTGGGTGGGCGCACTGCAGCAGGCCCAGATCCCGATCCGGCTCCTCGACGGCGTATCCGACCCCGTGTCCGGCGGCCACATGGCGCAGCGCTACCGCGAACTCATCACCAGCCCGGACGTGGTGGAGCTGCCACGCATCGGCCACTACCCCCAGCTGGAAGCACCGGAACAGACCCTCGCGGCGCTGCTGGAATTCCACGCCGACCGCGTGCACAAGCCCACCGCCTGACCACCCTTCGAAACGTGTCCCGGACCGGCTGTCGACCGGTCCGGGACACTATCGTGAAGACGACAGTCCCGACAGGCCACGCCACCCCCGAAACACGTTCGCGCGGACACACTCTCGCGTACCGACCGCCACCCGCGCACCGAAGGAGCCGCCGATGTACGCCGCCGACCTCCACCTGGACACCATCGAACTCGAGCGATCCGGGCGGGTGCTCACCGCACGTGTCGTCGCACCCCCGCTCAACTTCGTCACCCCCGCCGTCGTCCGCGACCTCGACACCCTCACCGCCACGGCCGACACCGACGACAGCGTCGGCGCGGTCGTACTCACCGGAGGCCTACCCGGCCGATTCCTCACCCACGCCGACCCCGCCGCCCTCGGCGGCATGATCGACCGGCCGCATCCCTTCGTCCCCGCCCGCGCCGCGGCACCGGTCCTGCGCGCCGCCGCGGCCGCGCTCCGCCTTCCCGGCGCGACCGACCTGATCGAACGCCACGGCGGCGGCCTCGGCGCAGGCCTGGTCTGGGGCTACCGCTGGAAGCGCACCACCTTGCGGATGAACCGCTCCCGCGTCGCCTACCTCGCCGCCATCAACGGACCCGCACTCGGCGGCGGCCACGAGATCGCGCTGGCCTGCGACCTGCGTTACGCCGCCGATGCCGATCACGTGCGCCTCGGCCAGATCGAAACACTGGCCAACCTCATCCCCGGCGGCGGCGCCACCCAACGCCTCACCCGCCTGCTCGGCGCCGCCAAAGCCATCGAAGTCACCCTCGAAGGCACACCCTTCACCGCTCAGGAAGCACTGCGCCTCGGCCTGATCCACCGTCTGCTGCCCGCCGAAGACCTGCTCACCGAAACCCACGCCACCGCGGCACGGCTGGCCGCCCGCAACCCGATCGCCATCGCCGAACTCAAACGCGCCGTCTACTTCGGCTCCGACAAATCCCTTTCCCGCGGCCTCGACGCCGAACAAGCCGGATTCATCTCCGTCGGCACCACCGCCGCGGCCGCCCGCACCACCAAAGCCTTCCTCGAAGACCTCGACCGTCTCGCCGACACCCCCTTCCTCGCCGACCCGCAACCATGGCTCGACGGCACCCGCGTCGACCAGGTGAGCAAATGACCACCGCACGAACGCTCGCCCGCGTCCGCCACACCGTCGAAAGGCGCCGCGGCCGGATCACACGGCAGCAGCTCACCAACACACCCGTTTCCCGCTGACCGCCACACCACGAACCTCCCCACCCGCGGCGCCGAAGTCGTGCACCACACAGCGATACCAGGCGGTAGGGGACAGGGCACACCACCTCGGCGGCCCGCCGCATCGCCCAGCACCGCGGCCGCCGACGCATCGTGCCACCCCCGACGCAGACCGGCCCACAGCTCGTCGGCGTTCACCCTCACCACCGGTGACATCGAACAGCCCCGGCTGAAACCGGGTACGGATCCGCCATGCCGCCGAAGCGACCGCTACTGCAAGTCCTGCGCGCCGGAACGCGCGGCTACCCGCGCCTCGGCGCGCCCGCCCATCTCGGCGGAAAACGCTCCGGCGACCAGGACCACGACCGGTGACCGGAACCGACGCCGTACAGCATCGTCGGCACCGTCATACGGTCGGTGCGGGCTCCCGCTCACTCACGCCGCCACGCTCCTCGGAATCGACCGCCGCCCGCGTCACCGTCACCCACGTGTTGTTCACCGCCGAGGTCCCCGAGAACGTGTCCGTCAACGCCGGATCGTGCAGCAGATTCACATTCGCCCCCGGCAGCGACGCCGCCACCGTCCAGCCGACACCCGGCTCCTGATGCCCCCACCCGTGCGGAATCGCCACCGTACCGGCCCGGATATCGTCACTGACCTCCAACGGCACCACGATCGACCCGGTCCGGGAACGCACCGTCACCGGCTCACCGTCCCGCAACTCCCGCGCGGCAGCATCATCGGGATGCATCAGCGCCGTGCACCGATCGCGCCCTTTCACCATCGAGGGCACGTTGTGCAACCACGAATTGTTGCTGCGCAGGTGACGGCGACCGATCAACTTCAGGTCATATTCGTCGGCCGGTGTGGTCAACGCCTTACCCTCCCGCGCGTCGGCCAGCACGGCACGCGCCGCCGCCACGAAATCCTCCGGTGCCAGGTGCACCTTCCGATCCTTGGTACCCAGCAACGACCGCAGCCTCGATTGCAACGGCCCCAAGTCGATGCCCCCGGCCGCCGCACGCGCCTTCGCGACGGTCAAGCCTTTGCGGCCTCGTCGCAACACCCCGTACGGCCCCGCCGCCACCCCGAGCGAAGCGATCCGCACCGGGCTGACCCGATCGAACACCCCGTTCAGCACTCGTGCGGTGAACCGGCGTGCGGGCAGCGGCACCACCTCGGTGATCAGGCGCGCCATGATCTGCCAATCCTCCAACCCGTCGGAGGGCGGCTCGAACACGCGCGCATCGAAGCGCAAGTTGTTGCGCACACTGAACACCGGGAACAGGATGTTGACGTCCTCCCGCTCCAACGGCGAGATCGGCGGCAGGATGATGTCCGCGTGCCGCGTCGTCTCCGTGACGTACATGTCCACGGCCACATAGAAATCCAGTGAATCCAGCGCCGCGCCCAGTCGCCCGCGCTGCGGCGTCGACAACACCGGATTGCCCGCATACGTGATCATCGCGCGGATCCGGCCCGGCCCCTCGGCCAGTATGTCCTCCGCCAGCGCCGCCACCGGCAGTTCCGAACGGAACGACTTGTAGGTCCCGGAGCGATCCGTCCACGCCCCGTAGGCCATCGGCAGATACTTCCCATACCGTGGCACATCGATCGGCGGCGTCGCGAACATCTGTCCGCCCGCCCGATCCAGATTGCCCGTCACCGCGTTGATCGTGTTCACCAACCAATGGGTCAGCGTGCCGGTCACTTGCTGGCAGACCCCGATCCGCGCGTAGAGCACCGCCGATGCCGCCGCCGCGTGCTCCCGGGCGAGCCCGCGAATCGTGTCCGCCTCGACCCCCGCGTACGCCGCCATCTGCTCGGGGGACGCCTCGGCCACCAGGGCACGCAACTGCTCCCAGCCCGAGCTCGAAGCGTGAATCATCCTGTCGTCACACAGATCTTCGGCGACCAGCACATGCAACATCGCCAGCAGCAGATACACGTCGCCACCCGGAGCCACCGCGACGTGCTGATCGGCCAGCCGCGCCGTCTCGGTGCGCCGCGGATCGATCACCACGACCTTTCCACCACGCCGCCGCACGTCACGAATCCGCTGCTTCGCATTGGGCATGGTGGTCACCGACCCGTTGGACACGGCCGGATTGGCCCCCAGGATCACCAGACGATCGGTCCGATCGATGTCGGTCACCGGCATCAGCACATTCGAGCCGAACATCCGCCATGCGACGAACTCTTGCGGGAACTGATCGATCGACGACGCCGAGAAGAAGTTCCGGGTCAACAGCGCCGTCCGCAGCATCCCCGCGTACAGCACCGATGAACTGTGCGCGGCCGGATTACCGAGATACATGCCGATCGCGCTGTTCCCATACGCACGACGCACCTGCCGCAACCGCTGTCCGATTTCCCGGAAGGCCTCGTCCCAGCCGATCGGCTCGAACGACGAACCCACCCGCCGCACCGGCGTGCGCAACCGATCCGGGTCATGGTGCAACCCGCCCATCGCCGTCGCCTTCGGGCAGATGTACCCCTTCGACAGCACATCCTGCGGATTGCCCTCGATCCGCGTCACCTGGTCGCCGGAGACCGTGACGAGGATTCCGCAGTGCGCCTCACACAACGTGCACTGCCGGGCAATGGTGGTAGCACTCATGTTTCACAGGCTAACCGTGGACACCACGTTCCGTACAGGGCTGTACGTAAGATGGAGGCGGGCATGCACATGAAGGTCACGCCGAACCTGCGCGTGGCGGGCGCTGGGCTCGATACTTCCGGGCGCGAACCCCGCCAGCACCGCCGTACAGCCGATTTCGGACGTGGTGCAGACCCGTGGTAACGAGATCCGATCGGGCAGCGGGCCGCTGGGCTTCGAACCGAGCGATCCGCGCGTGCGATCATCGAGCCGCATCGCGCCGCCGCTCAGTGCATCACCGCCGGCGACTCGCCCGGCGCTTGGCGTCGTCGGCTCAACATCCCTTCGACAGCTTGATCGTCACTGTGACGATCAGCGATAGACACAAACGATAGGGGAGGCGGGCCACCAGCTATGCCTGTGAGACGATCGCGTCCCCACCGACGACAGGCGCGGGCTTCGCCACCGCGAAGCCCGGCAGGAAGCGGTTCACCGCCGGGATCATCAGGTGAATCAGCGGGCCGATCCCGAAGGCGTACACCAGTGTTCCGACGCCGACGCTGCCACCGAGGACGAACCCCGTCGTCAACACGGCCACCTCGATCGCCGTGCGTACCACCCACACCGATCGGCCGGTGCGCCGAACCAGTCCAGTCATCAGTCCATCTCGCGGACCCGGACCCATACCCGCGCCGATGTACAACACACTCGCCACCGCGTTGAGCACCACAGCGGCTCCCATCGCGCCGATCCGCACCGCCGGCGAATCCCACGACGGCAACCACGCGAGCCCGGCATCGACCGACACGGCGATCACCACGACATTGCTCACCGTCCCCAGGCCGGGCATCTGCCGCAGCGGAATCCAGGCCAGCAACACCGCGAGTCCGGTAGCCGCCGTGACAGCACCGAAGCTGATCGGCACATGCCGGGCCACTCCTTGATGGAACACATCCCACGGATCCAGCCCGAGCTCCGCCCGGATCATCACCGCCATCGAAAACCCGTACAACCACAATCCGGCATACAACGCGATCAACCGACGAACCAGCACCGGCCCAGCGTGCCCGCAACTGGACACCGCAACCAGAGCCAATCACCGATCACTGGACCGCACCACCACAGCCACGGAGCACACAGGAATGTGCCGCCGCGATCACAATTCGTCACGGTGGCGTCTGTACGCGGCCGACGCTAGGCCAGCGCAGCACTGTCTAGGAAAATCCAAAGAGTCACCCGGCGACCGCTGCTCCTCGAGACGTCGCTGCGAGATCGCTGGTATGGATGAATACACATACCGAGCGCACGGGAACAAACCGGATCGCTGGATACATATACTTTCCGTACGGTTGACATACGACGAGTGGAGTGTCAGTGACGGAGCCGGATTCTGCGCTGCTGGTGCGAGCATTGCAGGCCGACACTTCGCACACCTCCGAGTCGGTGCGCGCGGTGACGGCCCGGCTGATCCGGGAGGGCGCGCTCACCGCGGGCGCGCGCTTGCCGACCATTCGCGAGCTCGCCCGCCGCTGTGGGCTGAGTACGCGCACGGTAGTCGCCGCCTGGAGCGCGCTGCGCGAGGAAGGCCTGATCGCCACCAATCGACGCGGTGGCACGGTCGTGGCCGCGCTCGCGGAGATACCGGCCGGCCCTGCGCTCACGTCCCGTGACCTGCTGACGGGCAGCCCGGATTACGCGCTGCAACCGGATCTGGCACCCGCGATGCTGGCCGGATTGCACACCGATCAGCTCAATCGGCCAGGACGTGACTACATCACCGATCGATTGCGCACGGCCGTCGTCGACGGCTGGCCGTTCGCGGCCGAGGCCTTCACCGCGGCAGGCGGTGGTTCGGAGGGATTGTTTCTCGCGGTGGACGCCGCCGCGCCCGCGGGTTCGCTCGTCGCCGTGGAGGAACCGGTCATGCCGGGCTTCCTCGACACCCTCGCCGAGGTCGGCTACCAGGTGCTCGGTATCGAATCCGACGGGCAAGGGGCCCTGCCCGATTCGCTGGCGGCAGCGCTACGGCGGGAGCCGCTGGTGGTAGTCCTCCAGCCGGAGGGCGGGTATGCGACGCGCGGCGCGCTGTCCGCAGAGCGGGCAGCCGAGCTGGCAGCGGTGCTGGCGGCGGTGGATCCGGTGCCGTGGATCATCGAGGACGATGCGGTGGGTCCGCTGGCCCGGGCCCAGGCTCCCTCGCTCGGCAGCTGGTTCCCGCGGCGCAGCGTGCGGGTGCGCAGCTATTGCAAGGCCTACGGTATGGATATCCGGACCTGCGTGATCGGCGGTAGCGCCGAACTGGTCGACCAGGCCATCCGGGCCCGGGTCCACGGTATCGCCGCCAACAGCCGGATCCTGCAGAACGCGTTGGCGCACTTGATCGCCGACTCCGCGACCGCCGCACTGATAGATACCGCACGCGATCACTACACCGCTCGCCGGGAGGGACTGCTCGCGGCGCTGCGCGAGCGCGGCGTCACCGCCTGTTCCGGTCCCAACAGCCTGGTGGTGTGGGTGGAGGTCGCCGATGAGCAGGCAGCGCTGCTCGGGCTGGCCCGGCACGGGATCATCGTCGGATCGGGTGCGAAATCCTATGTGGCACCGCCGCGTCCGGGTGTGGTGCGCGTCGCGGTCCCGCAGCTACCCGACGAGGACGCCGCGCTCGCCGAACTCGCCGGCCTGCTCGCCGAAGCCGCCGGTGCCACGCATCGGGAGTTCCTGGACTGAGCGGGCGGTCACCGAGCCGGCCGCGGATCCAGCCGCGGGGCCATCTCGGTGCCGACACGGTGCAGGCAGTCCGCATATCGGGGGTGGCCGACCGCGAGCGGAATGTGGAACAGCACCTCGGTGGCCGCGCAGTGGCCACGGTCCTCGCGCAGCCGTTCGATGATCTGCTCGGTGGACCCGATCCGGATGCGGTTGTCGGTGAGAAATCGACGCCGGTCCGACGTGCTCGGCAGATCCGGGTAGAAGGCAGGGCCGAGGCGGATATCGGTGTCGAGCAGGGCGAGCGAATCGCGTTCACTGTCGCCGGGCAGCACCGTGACGGTCGACCCGATGCGCGGTGTGCCGCGGCAGCAGGACAGGTAGGCGTCGACGAGTTCGGTGACACCGCCGTCGGCGCGTGCCTGCGAGTTGGCGTGCGGCAGGAGTCCGTCACCCGCCGCGCCCGCGCGCCGCGCGGTGTCGACATTGCCGGTGGACTGCCAGATCCGGGACCGCAGTGTGCCCGGTGGCGGATACAGGACGATGTCGTCGGTGACGCGGCCATCGGCCAATATGTCCTGCAAGGCGGCCACCCGGTCGGCATACAGCACCTCCCGGCCGGTGTCGGGAACGCCGAACGCGGCATAGCTGGAGGCGGAGTGTCCGAACCCGAGGCCCTTGCCGACACCGAGTTCGAGCCGTCCGCCGCTGAGCGTATCGGTGACCACCGCGTCCTCCGCCAGACGCACCGGATGCTCGAACGGCAGCGCCACCACACCGGTACCGAGCCGGATCGTGGTGGTGTGCTGGGCGGCTGCTGCGACGAAGGGGAACACCGAGGGTAAGGCGGCGTGATGGGCCTCGAAATGCCGGGTCGCGAACCAGATGGTGCCGAAGCCGAGTTGTTCGGCACGCACAGCGATGTCGATGGTGTGCCGGTAGATCTCGGCGGCGGGCCGGCCGCTGCGCAGCTGCACGAACAACGACGGCGCGCTGGTGACCGCCGGTGACGAAGAAGTGGTCACAGCCGGTAATGCCCTCTCAGGGTGGTGGTGTCGTATGCGGTGCGGAAGATGCCGCGCCGGCGCAGGAGCGGGACGACATGGTCGACGAAATCCGCCAGACCGTCGGGCAACTCGTCGACCATCACGTTGAATCCGTCGCAGACGCCCGCCTCGAACCAGTTCGCGATGAACCCGGCCACCTGTTCCGGGCCGCCCACCACCTTGGCGTGCACGCTGCCCGAGGCGAGCAGTCGTGCCGCGCCGCGCGTGTCCGTGCCACTGGATCGGACGTATTCGAGCAGGACCGCGCGTTGTCCGCGTGACCCGGCGTCGGTGTTCTCGTCGGGAATCCGGTCCCAGGGCAACGGCGCGTCCAGGTCGAGATCGGCGGGGTCGAGGCCGAGCCGGTCGGCGAGGTTGACCAGTTGGATCTCGTCGGGAATGAGGTCGATGAGTTCGCGCTCGCGTCGCCGGGCCGCGGCTTCGGAATCGGCGAGCACGACGATCAGCCCCGGCAGCAGCTTCACACTGTCGGGGGCGCGCCCGGCGGCACCGGCCCGCTGACGCAGTTCGGTGCGGCGCTGTGCCGCCGAACCGGGATCGACATGCGCTGAGTAGACGGCGTCGGCTGTTGTCGCCCCCAGTTCCACGCCGTGGGTGGAGGCGCCCGCCTGGATCAGCACCGGCCTGCCGTGGGTCAGCGGCGGGGCCTTCAACGGCCCGGCCACCCGGAAGAATTTGCCATCGTGGTCGATCGGCCGGACGACCGCACGGTCGAGATAACGCCCGGTGGCCTTGTCGCCGATGACCGCGCCGGCGGGTACCGAATCCCACAGCGCGGTCACCACGTCGATGAACTCGGCGGCGCGGGCATATCGCTCGGATTTCGGCAGTGCCTGCTCGAGGGAGTAGTTGCGGGCCGCCGCGTCGCCGCTGGTGACGACGTAGTTCCAGCCCACTCGGCCGCCGGATACCGCCGACAGCGCGGCGAACGAGCGCGCCAGATTGTAGGGGTCGTTGTAGGACGTCGTCGCGGTGATGATCAGGCCGATGTGGCTGGTGTGGGCGGCCAGCACGGACTGGGCCACGAACGGGTCGAGCAGCCGGCTCGGCGCATTCCAATCCTTGGCCTGGATGTCGGGTGAGTCGGCCAGGAATACGGCGTCGAGCAGACCGCGCTCGGCGATGCGTGCCACGTCGAGGTAGTGCTCGATTCCGACGAAATGCGCCGCGGGTTGCCCCGTGCGCCGCCACGGGCTGCCGATGGCGCCGCCGGGTATGAGGTTGGCGTTGAGGATGACATGTCGTGGCTGGTCGGCCATGGTGATCTCCGGAGGATCAGAGTGACGGGACGGGGCCGGGCGCGGCGGAGTCGTCGCGGACGAGGGGACGTGCCGCGTCGGCGGTCCACTGCGACAGCGAGCCGGGATACAACGCGATGTCGATGCCGAGGGTGGCGAGCACGAATACCTGCAGGGCCGCGGCCATCGCGCTGCCGCAGTGGGTGGCCGAGGGCGTGGCGAGGTCGAGGCCGAGATCGCGATAACGCGCCCGCAGGGTGCGCTCGTCCCGGAGCAGTCCGTGCTCGTCGAAGTCGTCGAAGACCGGCGCGCTGACGGCATCGGGGATATGACCGGCGAACTCGCCCGCGCCTCGATAGTGGGTGCGCGGTCGGGCGTCGAGCAGGATTCCACGCCGGGGCAGCGTCGCCACGGCGGCGGTGTCGACGACGGGGAGTCCGCCCGGCCGCGCCGAGACGTTTCCCGCCGCGACGATGCCGGTACCGGAGACGACCGCGCCGCCTGCCTCGCGCCACGCCCGCAATCCACCGTCGAGGATCCGGACGTCGGTCAGTCCCGCCCAGCGCAGTACCCACCAGGCGCGGGCGGCGGGTACCGACCGCGAGTCGTCGTAGACCACCACGGCGCTGTCGGAACGGATGCCCCATCGCCGTAGCGCGGCGGTGAGTGGTGCGGCTTGCGGGAGCGGGCGGGCGCCGGAGAGCGCCGTGGCGGGGCCCGCCAGATCGGCGTCGGCGTCGACGAATCGCGCCCCGGGTAGGTGCCCGCGCAGGAAACCGTCCGGGTCGGGTCCGCCCACGCCGACCCGGACGTCGAGCAGCACCAGCCGCTTCGGCGGGTCGTCACGCAGTCCGGCTGCGGATATGAGATGGGCGGCACGGAAGCCGGACATCGCGATCCTCTCGACGTTCGGGTGAAGCGCGGTCCCGAGAATATGTATGCAGCCGTGCTGAAAACATATTTGAAGTCTTCGTGACTTTTTGTGTTCCACGTGTCGCGCAAGTGCTCTTATGTTTTCATCGCCGCGGTCGCTCGACCCGGCACATATCAGCGGGAGGGCTGCTATGGGAAACGTCGTGACGCGCCGCGTCGTCGACGCGGAATGGTTGCGGACCCGCCTTTCGGACCCGGGCGTCGTCGTCATCGAAGTGACCAACACACCCGCCGCGGGCTCGGATCGCAGCACCATCGCGGGTGCGCGCACCGTGTACTGGAAAGACCTGCTCTGGCACCGATCACGCCGGGAATTCCCCACGCCCCGCGAACTGGCCGACCGCCTGCGCGCACTGGGTGCTGGTGCGGACTCGACAGTGGTTTTCGCGGGCGAGCCGACACAGTTCGCCGCCTACGCGATCTGGGTGGCCGCGGCCGTCGGCGTCGGTGGCGACCTGCGCTATCTGGACGGCGGGATACCCGCGTGGCGCGGCACCGAACCCGCACCGATCGAACCCGTGCCCGATTCGCCCGTGCCCGCGACACCGCTGCCGCTGATCTCGCCACGCCACGACGAACTCGTCGTCGGCCGCGACGACGTACGCGCTGCCCTCGGATCACCTATCGCAATCCTGGATCTGCGCTCACCGCAAGAATATTCGGGTCAGCGAGTGTCACCGCTCACCGAGCAGTTCGATCACGGCGCCGAACGGGCGGGCCATATCCCGGGTGCGCGGAGTCTGCCGGTACAGGATCTGCTCGACGAGCACGGGCTGCTGCGGCCGGTGACCGAACTCCGGCAACGACTGGCAGCGCTCGGAATCGACCAGGCACAGCACATCATCGCCTATTGCCGGCTGTCGCATCGCGCCGCGCTGGGCTGGCTGGTGTTCGCCGACCTGCTCGACGATCACCGGGTCCGCGTCTACGACGGATCCTGGACCGAATGGGGCAGCCTGGTCGGCGCGCCCATCGAGACCGAGCCACGATGAACCCCCACCGGCGCAGACTGTTCGGCAGCATCGCGGGCCTTGTCCTGTCCGCGGCGGCGATGATGTGGGCCGCGGTCACCCTGGCATTCCTCGCCGTGCACATCGCCCCGGGCGATCCGGTCACCGCGATCATGGGAGAGTCCAGCGACCCGAGCCTGCGCGCCCGGATCGAACACGACTGGGGCCTGGACCGCCCACTGCTCGTGCAATACGGACAGCATCTCCGGCGACTGCTGCACGGCGATCTCGGCTACTCCTATGTGCGCGGCGAACCCGTGACCGACATCCTGTTCGGCGAACAACTGGGCGCCAGCGCCCAGCTCGCCGGGTTCGCCCTGCTCATCGCGGTCGTGCTCGCGCCACTGCTGGCCGTGCTCACCGCGGGCCGGCGCGATGTGTTCAGCCGGTCGATCACCACGGCCGAGATCGCGCTGGCTTCCGCGCCGCCCTTCTGGACAGGGCTGCTACTGATCTGGATCTTCGCGTTCACCCTCGAGGTGCTGCCGGTGACCGCGGGAAACGCGTTCCAGCGCCTGATACTTCCGGCTCTCACCCTGGCCCTGCCGATCGTCGCGGTGCTGGCACAGGTCATGCGGGACGGGATCGAGCGCGCCCTCGAGCAACCGTTCGCGCTCACCGCCCGATCGCGCGGCATCGGCGCGACCCGCCTGCGGTTGCGGCACGGACTACGGCATTCGCTGATCCCGGCGGCAACCCTGGCCGGATGGGCCGTGAGCGGGTTGCTCACCGGGACGGTCGTCATCGAGGAGGTCTTCGGCCGGTCCGGAGTGGGACGGGCGACCGTCGAGGCCGTCGGCTACTCCGATGTTCCCGTGGTGCTCGGTGTCGCGCTGTTGTCGGCCGCGGTCTATCTGATCGTCACGGTGCTCGTCGACATCGCCTACCTCTGGATAGATCCGCGCCTGCAGGAGACCTCCGCATGACAACGACAGCCCCACTGCGGCAACGCAGCTTCCAAGTACCGAAACATCCCGCCACCGTCCTGATCGCCGCCGCGGTGCTGGTTCTCGCGGTGCTGGCCGCTCTCGCGCCCGCGCTGGTGGCCTCCGGTGACCCCTTGCAGACCGATCTGATCGCCGCGCATCGGCCGCCGTCACTGTCGCATCCGTTCGGTACCGATCAACTCGGCCGTGACGTATTCACCCGCGTCGTGCACGGCGCTCGGTTGTCGCTGTTCATCGGCGTGTCCGCGACAGCACTCGCGGTGCTGCTCGGCGTAAGTGCCGGCCTGCTGGCCGGAATCGGCGGCCGTGTCCTGGACGCGATCGCCTCGCGCACCTTCGATCTACTCGGCGCGTTCCCCGAGGTGCTGCTCGCTCTGGTGCTCATCACCTTCACCGGCACCGGCACCGGCAATCTCGTCCTCGCCCTCGGCATCGCCGCGGCACCCAGATTCGCCAGGGTGATGCGAGCGGAAACCCGAGCCGTGCGCGGCAGCGACTATGTCGCGCAAGCGAGCCTGCTGACCCGGTCACGAGCGCGGATCGTGCTCGGCCACATCCTGCCGAACGCGTTGCGGTCGCTGCCGGTGGTGGTGACCCTCGGCCTCGGGACCAGCATCCTCGGCGCCGCGGCATTGAGTTTCCTCGGCTTCGGACCCCAACCCCCGGACCCGGAGTGGGGATCCATGCTCGCCGAGGCACACGGCGATCTGCGGATCGCCTGGTGGTCGGTCGCCTTCCCCGGTGCCGCCATCACGGTCGTGGTCCTGGCCACCACGGTGCTCGGCCGATACGTCGGCCACCGCTTCGAACGAAGGGCACAGCCATGACGCTCACCGCCACCGTGCCCTACACCGACACCGTGCTGCGCGTACGGAACCTGCGCGTCGGGTTCCCCGGCACCGAGGACGACGTCGTCGAGGGCGTCGGCTTCGACCTGCGACGCGGCGAGATCCTGGCCATCGTCGGCGAATCGGGTTCGGGCAAATCGGTGACCACACGCAGCCTCGTCGGGCTCGCGGGCGCAGACGCCCGGGTGCGCGCCGACCGGTTCGAGCTGTTCGGTACCCCCGCGCTGGAATTCAGCGAACGCCAATGGCGCCGGATCCGTGGCAGCCGCATCGGTCTGGTGTTCCAAGACGCGCTCGTCGCGCTCGACCCGCTGCGCACCATCTCCGACGAGATCGCCGAAGCATTGCACGCGACACCACGACCACAACGCGCGACCCGCATCGACGAGTTGCTGATCTCGGTGGGTATCGCCGATCCCGAGGTGCGCAAGCGGCAACGGCCGTTCCAGCTGTCGGGTGGTCAGCGCCAGCGCGCGCTGATCGCCGCCGCCCTCGCGGGCGACCCCGACATCCTCATCGCCGACGAACCGACCACCGCACTGGATGTGACAGTCCAAGCGCAGGTGCTCGAGCTGCTGGTCCGGCAGGTCGCGGGCGGACGGTCGATGATCCTGGTCAGCCACGATCTGGCGGTGGTGGCCGCGGTAGCCGATCGCATCCTGGTGATGAAATCGGGTCGCATCGTCGAGCAGGGGCCCACGGCGCAGGTCATCGGCGATCCACAGCACGAATACACCAGGGAACTGATCGCCGCGGTGCCACACGGCCGGGCGGGCACCCCGCCACCGCGCTCCGGCGAACCGATCCTCATCGCGCGATCGCTGACCAAGTCCTACCGGCTGCGGGGCCGTGCGGTACCCGCTGTCGCCGGCGTCGGCTTCGAAGTCGGGGCCGGTGAAGTGCTCGGCGTGGTCGGTGAATCCGGTTCGGGCAAGTCGACAGTGGCGAAGATGATCACCGGGCTGCTCGAGCCGGACGCCGGCGAAATGCGTTTCGCCGGAGAAACGTTGACACCGCGCACGCGCCGTCCCGGCCGGATCGGCCTGGTCGCGCAGGATTCGACCGGATCCTTCGACCCCCGCTACCGAGTGGGCGAGATCATCGCAGAGAGCCTCGCCCTGCGGGTCGGCCGCCGACACCGGCGCGCCGAAGTGCTGAATCTGCTCGACACGGTGCACCTGCCCGCCGACAGCATCGATCGCCACCCCCGCGAACTGTCTGGCGGACAGCGTCAGCGCGTCAATATCGCCAGAGCCCTGGGCAGTGGGCCGCAACTGGTGGTGTGCGACGAGCCGGTATCCGCGCTCGACATCTCGGTGCAAGCCCAAATCCTCGATCTGATAGGCGAACTCGCGGGGGAGCGGGGGGTGGGCGTCGTGTTCATCTCCCACGATCTCGCCGTCGTCCGGCAGATCTGTCATCGCGTGCTGGTCCTGCACCGCGGCGCGATCGTCGAATCCGGTTGCGCCGACGACGTCTTCACAGCCCCGTCCTCTCCGTACACCCGTTCTCTGCTCGACTCCCTGCCGCGCCTGGCGGCACCGGACACCACAGAAAGCTATTCACGTGCGTAACCGCATCACTCGACTCCTCACCGCGCTGGCCGTCGGTATCGTCCTGTCCGCGAGCGCGTGCGCCGCGGATCCGCGACCCGGCAGCGGCCACGGGGGACCGACCTCACCGGCACAGCCGGGCGGCACCTTCACCATCACCTTGCCGAGCTATCCGACACGCGGCCTCAATCCCCATGTCGGCGCCGCATTCGACGCCTCCCAGGTACTGCGCAACAACTACGACAGCCTCATCGCCGAGGACCGCGACGAACAGTTCCACCCGTGGCTCGCCTCCGAGTGGACCATTTCCCCGGACGGCACCGTGTACGATTTCACGCTGCGCCAGAACGTGACCTTCCACAACGGGGAGAAGTTCGACGCCGCCGCGGTCAAGGCGAACATCGATCTGCTCAGGAATCCGGACAACCCGTCCTGGACGGTGCTCGGCCTGCTGCAGTACTCGAGTGTCAGCGCGGTCGATGTGGTCGACCCCTACAAGGTACGGATCACACTGAGCACCCCCCGCGCGGATTTCCTGTCCACGCTCGCCGGACTCAGCGGGGCCATTGTGGCTCCCGGTACGCTGAACGTCGACAAGGAGACCCTCACCAGCGGGACCGGGCTGGTCGGTTCGGGTCCTTTCATCCTGGACAAGGCGGTCCAAGGCCAGGAACTGAGGTTCCACAAGAATCCCGACTACCGATGGGGCCCCGCCACCGCCCGGCACCAAGGCGCCGCGTACGTCGATGATCTCGTCGTCAAATACATCCCCGAAGCCTCCACCCGGGCTGGCCTGCTGCGCAGCGGCGAGGTCGACGCGATCGGCACGGTCAAGGCCACCGACATCTCCCTGTTCGACGGCGTCGAAGGTTTCCAGTACGAGCAGATCGGCTCGTCGGCCGCGCCGACGGTGATCATGCTCAATCTCACCAACGGACCGACCACGGATGTGCGAGTACGGCGGGCCATCGCCCGAGGCGTCGACATCGCCGCGGTGGTGAACAGTCTGACCAAAGGATCCCAGCAGCGCGCCTGGAGCCTCATCTCCCCGGACAGCGCCTACTACGACGCCGCATACGAGAACAAGGGCACCGACATCGCCGCGGCGAAGGCCCTGCTCGACGAAGCGGGCTGGACCGGCAAGGACGCCGACGGCTACCGCACCGATGCCACGGGCCGGCGCCTGACCATCCGCCTGCTCGCCACGACCCCCACCTATCCGGACGACGATTTCCTGAAGGCCTGGCAGGCCGAGCTGCGCCAGAACCTCGGTATCCGGGTCGAATTGCAGTTCGTCGAGAACGCCCAGGTCTACGACCTGCTGGCCCGCAACCAGTACGAGGCGTTCCCGCGCCAGGTCGGCGGACTCGACCTGTCGCTGCAGTTCAACCGCGCCTACGGCTCCACCTCACCCGATCTGAAGTACGGCCAGATCGATGGCATCACCCTCGGTTCCATCGTGGCGGGCGCCAAACTGGCCGATCCGCAGGTGGACCGGTGGCTCATCGAATCGACCAAATCGACCGACCCGCAACACCGCAAGCAGCTGTTCGACACGATCACCGCTCACTTACTCGACAACGCCGTCGCGATCCCGCTCTACACCGACCGCAACAGTGTCGCGGCCGGTTCCGCGATCCACAACCTGACCTCACTGTTCGACCCGCCTCGCAACATCGTCAATGCCTGGGCATACGACATCGCCGTCCGCTGACCAGTCTGCCGCCAACCCGCCATTCCAGGAAGGCTCGATCATGACTGCCGCAACCCAAACCCTGACCTTCGACCGCAATATCCCGCGAGGCATCGTGCACCGGGAATCGATCGCCGAGGTCTTCCTCACCGACGCGCAACCAACTCCCGACGGCGCGGTCTTCGCCGCCCAATTGCCCCGCAATCACTCGTATTTCAGCGACCATCGAGGTACCTCGACCACCTACGATCCGCTGCTTCTCATCGAGGTGTTCCGTCAGGTCGCGATCTATTACGCGCACACCTTCCTCGGGGTCGCCCGCGCGGAGAAATTCATCTTCGGATCAGCGGACTTCACGATCGCCGAGCCCGACACCCTGCGCATCGGCAACTGCCCGGGACACTGCGTCATCGAGGCGCGGGTGATCGAGGAGAAGCGCCGTGACGATCAGATCATCGGTCTGTCACTCGAGATGGTCGCCGAGATCGAAGGCAAGGAGGCAGCACGGGAGGTGATGGTCTATCAGTGGATGCCCGCAGCGGTGTGGCACCGGATCAGGGTGCGCGGGCGCGAAGTGCTTGGCCTGCCCGCGCAGCACGCGATCCCGGAACAATTGCACGTCGCACGGATGCGGCCGGGATCGGTCGGCAGGCACAACCCGCGCAACGCGATCCTGGCGAACCCGGCGCTGTCGGGGGAGCGCGAGCTGACGGCGTTGACCATCATCGACACCAACCATCCCTCCCTGTTCGACCATGCCCTCGATCACGTCCCCGGCATGTTGCAGTTCGAAGCGGCCCGGCAGGTCGCGATGGCGGCCGCGAACGCCGTCCTCGGCCTGGACACCAGCCGCATGGTGATGCAGCGGCTCACGATCGAGTTCACCAAGTTCGGTGAATTCGAACGCGAGACCATCGCCAGGGCCACCGTCGCCCCGCTCGCGGGCGACGGTGGCGGCGTGCGGGCGCAGGTGAACCTGGCCCAGGGCGAGGATGTGATCGCCACCGGCGACGTGGAACTACGTTTCCGCCCGGCCGACGTCTGGACGATGGTCCAGTGACCACGGCGAAGACGGCGGGGCCGTTCGTCTGGTTCGACTTCGGCGGGGTGCTCTCACCGCCCCTCGAAGACCTCTTCCTACGCTACGAGCAGGTCACCGGCATCCCAGCGGATCTGTTGAAATACGCCATCGCCGAGGTGGGCGCCGAGTACGGGCTCGCGCCGCTGGCCCCGATCGAACTGGCACTGCTCGATGAACGAGCCTGGGTCGGCAAGCTGCACGATGTACTCCGGGCCAAGCAACCCGGCCTCGACCTCTCGCGCAGCGAACCCGATTTCGGCAGGCAGTGGTTCGCCGGGCACCAGGCCAACAGCACCGTCCGCGACTTCGCGATCGAGCTGGCCGAGGACGGCACCCGGGTCGGGGTGCTGAGCAACAATGTCGTCGAATGGGAGCCCTACTGGCACGCCATGATCGATCTGGATGAAGTCCTCAGCGCCCTGATCGATTCGTGCAAGGTCGGAATCCGCAAGCCCGATCCGGAGATCTTCGCCTTCGCTGCCGAGCAGGCGGGCGTCGCATCCGGCCAGTGCCTGCTGATCGACGATCTCGCCGAGAATTGCTCCGCGGCAAGGGAAGCCGGCTGGCAGGCGGTGCAGTTCCATGATGCCGGGCAGGCGATCGCCGAGGTGCGCGAGGCGCTGGAGCGATGGCCGGGCTGAGCACCGGCTCACCACGCGCAGGCAAGGTAGCCGTCCGGACGGACCAACGCGCAGGTCCAGTCCTGTTCCGGCGTCACCTTACCGGTCACCGTGATCGCGTCAGCGGGGGCGTGCGGGACCGGGATGCGCTCGTCGGGCCGGATCGCCACGAACCGGCCCACCCGCAGCAGGCCGGCCAGGGTCCGCACGCCGCCGTCGGCCTCGGTGATCACCAGATCGTGCTGGAATCCGGATTGGGACTGGCCGCTGATGAGCTGCGCGAGCGCGTCGTGGATCGCCGGGACCGCCAGCATGGCCAGCACCGCCTCCCGCAGCTCGGGCCGGCGCGGGTTCATCATCCGCGATTGCAGCACGGTGTTGCCGACCACCGCGGCCGCTGCGGCGACCCGTTCGCGCGAATACTCGTCGAGGACGACGGGCCGATCGCGTCCGGTGAGCACGCGGGCCAGCCGCCAGCCCAGCGCGAACGCGTCCTGCATGCCGGTGTTGAGTCCCTGCCCGCCCAGCGGATAGTGACTGTGGGCGGCGTCGCCCGCCAGCAACAGCCGGCCGTCCCGCAGGCGGGTGCGGTAGCGACCGTGATCACTGAACCGGGTCAGGTGGCTGATCTCGCGCAGCGCGGGCGGTGCGCCGAGCACGTATTCCAGGCGTTGCAGATACTCCTGGGTGGAGGGTTCGGGCCGATGGTCGAGGGGGCCGCTGAAGTCCATGGCGATGACGCGCGCGGGGCCGTAGGGGTTCGGATTGTGCATGGTCCACCCGGTGGACGTGGGATTCCAGCCCGCCGGAAGCCGGTCGGCCGAATCCGTGACCGCCAGCCCGGCAATGGCATTCATGGTCGCGGGGTAGACCTGCGCGGGGAAGTCGCCGGTGCGGGCGACGAGGCTGCGGGCACCGTCGGCGCCGACGGCGTAGCGGGCGTGGATACGCAGCGAGCGTCCTCCGGTCTCGTCGTCCGCCTCGGCGACCACCACGTCGTCGTGCGCCTCGAGTCCGAAAACGGTATGACCACGCAGAATTCGTGCGCCGAGTTCGCTCGCGCGCTCCTCGAAAACCGCCTCCAGCCGCGCCTGCGGTATACCCGCGATCGGACCGGGCTCGACGCTGGGCACGCTGATCGTCAGCACCGGCTCCGCCGCGAACTGGAACCGGGTCCGGCGCACGCCGTGCGGATCGCGCTGTATCGCGTCGGAAGTCACGGAAGGGAGATATCCGCGGCGCGCCAGCAGCGACAGCGAACGAGCGTGCACAGTGCCCGCCCGCGGGCGGATGTCGAGTTCGGTGCGGGTCTCGACCACCACGACCCGGATCTGCGCGAGTGCCAGTTCGGCGGCGACCAACATGCCGACCGGGCCGCCGCCGACCACCAGGACATCGGTGTCGATGACGGTGGCGGCCGGATTCGCCGTGCTCATCACATTCTCCTCGGGCGAGGTCGTCGAGGTCGGATCCGCGACAACGGTTGTACGAGAACTTTCGTAGCTACTAACATCGTAGTACCTAACTGTTCGGTAGTACCTGCCGAACGTCCGAAAATCATCCCGCCCACCATCCAGGGGAATCCATGTCGACCGTCACCACCGAAACCGACACCCGCAGCGCGCCACCCAGCGGCGCCACACTGCCCGTAGTTCTCGCCGCCCAGTTCGTCACGCCGATGGCCATCGCGGGCACCGCCATCGCGCTACCGCTGATCTCGCAGGACCTCGGATCGAATCCCGCCGCGCTGCAATGGGTCGTCAACGGATTCAACGTCGCCTTCGCCCTCACCACACTGCTGTGGGGCGCCGTCAGCGACCGCATCGGACATCGACGCACCTTCGGAATCGGCACCGCACTGGTCGTCACGGGAAGCGTCGGCAGCGTCGTGGCACCGAACCTGCTCGTCCTCGACCTGGCCCGCGTCATCGCGGGCATCGGCGCCGCGGCCATCCTCACCGGTGCCACCGCGCTGCTGTCGGCAGCCTACGAGGGGGCGCGCCGAACCAGGGCGTTCGCCGTCTTCGGCACCGTGAACGGGCTCGGCCTCGCGCTCGGCCCGACCATCTCCGGCATCCTGATCTCGCTGCTGGACTGGCGAGGCGTGTTCGTGACGCACGCGCTGATCCTCGCCGCCGCCGGTCTCGCCACACGCCTGCTGCCCGCCGCCGAACCCGTTGTCACCGAACACGGCCCGATCCTCGATCTCGCCCTGCTGCGCAATCGCGAATTCCTGGCCATGTGCCTGGTCCCGGTCGCCGGCTCGATCGGCTTCGTCACCCTACTGACCTATTTGCCCTCGGCGCTGAGCGGCATCACCGATCTCTCGGCCGGCACCTCCGGGTTGCTCATGCTCGCGATGACCGTTCCCGTATTCATCGCGCCGGTGGCCATCGGCCAGCTCGTCACCCGCTTCCCAGCACTGACCGTCGGCAAGGTCGTCTACCTCGCACTGGCCGCCGCGATACTCGGCAACGCCGGAGTGCTCGCGCTCGCCCAGGACCGTTCGGTCACCTGGATCATCGTGCCGATGATCCTGCTCGGCCTCGGCTTCGGTCTGCCCATCGGCCTGGTCGACGGCCACGCGCTCTCGGTGGTGCCCGCCGAACGCGGCGGCACCGCCGCGGGCCTGCTCAACTTCTTCCGCATCGGCAGTGAAGCGCTGTTCGTCGCCGGATACGCCATCGTGCTGTCCACGGTCGTCGGCACCCAGCTCAGCGGGAAGGCCGCCGACGACACCGCCGCGGGCCAGTTCGGCCACCCCGACGTCTATCGCTCCGCCTTCACGACCACCGTCGGCATCCTCATCGCCCTGCTCGTGGTGCTCACCATCCTCATCGTCGCGGTGCGCGGCAACACACGAGCCACCGAGAACCGGGACCCCGGTTCCGATCCAGAAGGAGTCACCTCATGACCCACGCCCTCGACACGGTCCGGGTCGATCTCGACGGCATCGCCAATATCGCGCCGCCCACCATGATCGAACCGTTAGCACAACGCTCCACCGGCGGACTACCGCAGGTGAAACTACCCAGCGGCCACACCGCCGTGCACGTGCGCTCCTACCGTGACGTGCACGCGGTCCTGACCGACCTCAGCTTCGCGCGCGCCGAAACCAACGTCGCGGACGGCCCGAGCTTCCTGCCGACCATCATGCCGACGGAAATGCTGCTCAACCTCGACCACCCCGGGCACGGACGACTCAAGGGCTTCGTGGCGTCTGCCTACAGTGCCGCCACGATGGCCCGGCGGGCGCCCGCGGTACACCGAGTACTCGACGACGCGCTCGCCGAGTTACGGGCCCAGCACAAGCGGGGATCGGCCGATCTCGTCCGAGCCCTGCTGAATCCGGTGACCATCGGCGTCAACATCGACTACCTCGGAATACCGACCGCCGACATCGCCTACTTCCGGCATCTGTCACGGGAGATGCAGCTCGCCGACGACCGCGACGTGGACAAACTGCTGGCCGAATTCTGGACCCTCTACCACTACCTCGAGGATCTCATCGCCCGGCGGCGTGAACTCCGGCCCGGCCTGATCATCGACCTGCTCGAGGCCCGCGATTCGGTGTCGCCGCCGGTCACCGACGCGGAGTACGCCGCCATCCTGCTCGGCTCACTGGTCGGCGGTGACCAGAACATCCTGTCGGTCATCACCAAGATCGCCTACGTGGCACTGGCCAGGCCGGAGCTGTGGCAGTACCTGGTGGACAACCCGGACGCGATCCCCACCGCGGTGGAGGAGTTCCTGCGATTGCTGCCCCTCGGACGGATCTCCACCTTCCCGCGCGTCACCACCCGTGAAATCACCCTGTCACAAGGGGTGCTGTACCCCGGCGACATCGTGTACGCCGACGCGCATTCGGCCAACCGGGATCCCGAGGTGTACCCGGACCCGGCGGTGATCGACCCGGCACGCGAGGGCAAACGGCACCTGCAATTCGGGTACGGCATGCATCACTGCATGGGTGCGGCCATGGCGCGTATGGAGATCACCGAGGTGCTGCGCAGGCTCGTCACCGAACTGCCGACGCTCGAACTCGCCGTACCGGAAGGTCGAATTCCCTGGGAGACCGGCGTTCTCGTACACCGGCCGACATCGTTGCCGGTCACGTGGTAACCGGCGCGGCCGGATGACGACTCCTGTCGGCGTCGAGAATCGCTGCCAGCAGGCCGGGAAACACGTGTTCCATGTCCTCGCGTCGCAGTTTCGTCATCCGGCCGTTGCCCACATCGCGCTGCCGAATCAACCCGGCCTTCCGAAGCACTCGGAAATGATGCGTGCGGGTCGAGGGCGCCCAAGGCATCCCGAACACACTGCAGAACTGCTCGGCCCCCTCCGGCTCCGCATACAACTGCGCGATCACACTGCGCCGATTGTCATCGGCGAGTGCGGCCAGCACCGTGGAAAGATCGAACTCCTCGACATCGGGATGCCCATCCGCATCGGCCACGACCCACTCCTCTCCACCGCACCAGCCCGCCTGTGGCTGCCAAAGGTATGAAAACCATAGTACCTATCGGCCGAGATGACCGGTACGAAGGCGACAATCCCACCGATGGCCGAAGCCGCCAGCACTCGAGGCGCAGCGGCTACGGTGCGGCCGCGCAGGGAGGTTGAACTCGCGAGAACGCGGCATTTCCGACCGACAAGCAACTTTTGTCACTGTGACGATATGTAACCCGCATAATTATGCATTAGGCACAAAGACACGCGAATCAGCCAGCGATCATGTTTCCGCCATCAGTGCCGGAATAGCTGCACACCCTTGCCGGATCAGCCCAAGCTTTCCGGAACGGACAGCAGCAACGACGTTCCGCAGAAAAGCACCCCGCCCACCTGCGCCGGATTTCCGCCGATAATCAACATTATGTCAACTAGAACGGCACTCGGCGCATCCGGCCCTTCCCCTGCCCGAACAACCGCTACGGCTCGACACTCAGATGAGACGTATCAGCGAGACCGAGCATCGCACGGTTGCGCCAGTAGTCGTCATGTCGCAGATGCGTGATCGCGCCGGGTGCGGTCGCGAAAGAGACGAAACCGACCGCCTCGACCGGCACCATCATCCACGTCGTGATGACGAATGTCAGTGCGTAACCGTGCGTGACGACGATGTGGTCATGGTCGGTGTCGGCCATCAGCTCACGTACACACGCCTCCACCCGGGTCGCGACCTCGCGCCGGGTCTCCGCCCCAGGAATAGGACCGCGATGGTCGAGCCGGTCATGATCCGGCGCGGGAACCTGGCGCTGCGCGAGCCACGCGTTCGGTCGACCGCCCGCCTCTCCGAAGCTGATCTCGCGCAGCCGTTGATCCGCTGTCACCGGAACGCGCAGAGCGGCCGCCAGAATCTGCGCGGTCTCCGTGCACCGGGCCAGATCGGACGTTGTGATTCGCACCGGCCGCGACGCTCCCGCGCGCCGACGCACCAATTCCGCTGCCACAAGGCCGGCGTCGCGCCGACCGCGCGCCGTCAGCGCCGAGTCGTACCATCCACCGACCAGATCTTGTTCGCTGTGCTCGGCGTGCGGATGACTCACGACGTACAGGTCCTGCATACAACTCCCCCTCATTCGCCACGTGGACTCCCCTGGCCCCGGCGACACACTCTATCGCGGCCGGACCGAACCTCGAGATCCGGCCTCGGCGCCGGGCCCAACCCCGAAACATGGCCCGGCGCCGAGGTCTTCGAACTCAAGCCAGGATGTCCGCCAGTTCCGCGTGCAGATCGAACAGAGCGGGAATCTGGTCCGCCGGGCGGCGTCCCATACCGCACTCCGTGGCGATGCCGAATGCGGTGACCGCGGAACGGGCGGCTTCGATCCGCCGCAGCGCCCCCGCGCGGCCGTCGGTGGCGTGCACCAGGCCGAGGTGTAGGTCCGTTTCGGGAGCAAGAGCCAGATCGGCAAGGGGTTTGAAATAATCGGCGTCGGTACGCGAGCGTGGGACCGGCACGTGGATCCAGTTGACCGGCCGGTTCAGCCCGGCCACGATCCGATTGGCGACCGCGGCGAGCCGACTGGTGTCGGCGGGCTCGGCGAAGTGGCGGTGACCGAAATCGCCATAGCAGAGGTGGTAGCCGAGTTCGACCCCCTCGGGCACCGCGGCACCGAGTCGGACGAGCCGCTGCCCCACTTCATCGAGCTGCGTCGGGTAGGACGATCCGAACCAGGACGGGAAGATCCCCTCGAAGATGGCGAACTCGACGGCGCAATCCCATTGCACCGCAAGGTGCACTGCCGGAATCGCGGCAACGATGGTGGCGAGTTCGTCGAGCAGACGCGCCTCGTATCTGCGTTCCAACTCCCCCTGCGGTCCCGCGACGAATGCGCCGACCACCGCGATAGGCGTCGGCAAACTCACCTGGAACCGGATGCCCGCCGGGATCGTCCCCTCTTCGCGCAACTGCTGGAACACCTGCCAGGATTCCAGTGCCGCCTCCGCGTAACCCAACGGACCGAAGTCGATAGACGCCGCGTCCACGCCGGGCTTGGGCCGCACCCGTTCGCTCGGCCCGTATTCCGGACTGGGCGGCGGAATCGTCTCCAAGCCGGGATGTGCCTGCATCTTCGGCAGCTGCCACACCACCCAGTTGTCCCTGATTCCGGTCTCCCCGTCCGGGATGCGCTTCAAGTGCGTCCCGATCCGCCGCGCCGCTTCAGAGAAGACCGTCCGCGCATCCCTCAACGGGACACTTCCGCACAGATGAACTCCACGACCCTCACCCACCGCAACCTCCTACGCATGGCCTACCGCTGATCGAGCCGACCTGCCCGAAACCAGACATTTGCCGCTTAGCCCCACCAAGACTCGGAGCGAAAGCGGGCAATCGATCAGGTCGCGCTACGCGATGCAGCGTAAGCACCTACTGATAGCCTGAACCCCCAGCTCTGGGAAACATCCAGCGATCGGTTCACTGGCGGCACTCCGGCACCGATCCCCCACCGACACTTCGGGCCGACCAGATGTCGGCGCCGCCTTGCCGAACTTGCTGTCGGGCAACAAGAATCACGACATGACGGTCGAGCCTCCGGCGGTCATCGCTGCACGCCATTCGCCGACCCCGACCCCGACGGGCCGCTCTGGAGGTTTCACATCTGCGAACTACTCATCATGGTCAACGGCCTACCCGGCTCCGGAAAGTCGACGTTGGCGCCACCGCTGGCCCGAGAGCTCGGCGCGCACCTGATCACCAAAGATCTCATCAAGGAGGCACTCGGGACCGGACTCGACAACACCACTGTGCTGCCGAATATCGGCGCGATCGCGATGGAGGCGGCGTGGGCGCTCGCCGCCGCGCTACCCGGCGTCGTACTGGTCGACTCCTGGTGGTTCAAGCCACGCGACGCGCGCTATGCCGCCGACGGGATCGCGATTTCCGGCGCGACACGAGCCGTGGAGGTCTGGTGCGCGGTACCGTCCGAGGTTGCCCGTACGCGATATCGCGGCCGCACGCGCGCCGACCTCTACCAGGACGACGCGCATCTGGCGCAGGACTGGGACCGATGGGCGCGCTTGGCCGAACCTCTCGCCCTAGCTCCGGTCGTCACCGTCGACACAACCGCGCCGATCGACTGTCCGGAACTCGCGCGCCAGGTGATGGCCGCTGCGACGGTCACCATCGGCGACGTCCTGTAGCCGCGAAGGCAACTGCTGTTTCACGGAATCGGCTCTGGGGACTTCACACTCCAGAGCCGATTCTCGGCATCTTTGCTGTCTTTGGCGGGAGTCGGTCGAGTTACGGCGTGTTATCTAGAAAATATATGCATATATACGCACAGCAGCGTACCGCAATTTTATCCGGCTTCGGCGGCACCGGAGGTGCCGGACCTTACTGAAACATGCAGCGACCGGTCGCCCTCGGCGCGTCCTTCCCTGTATCTCCGCACCTCGACTTCCGAGGTCACGACGGCCCTCACCAGCACTCCCCTACCTCATCACGGACGAAGGAAATCCTGCACAGCCCGGGCTCCCCCGCCCGACAACGGCATTCGCGAACCGATAGCAAGCTGAACTAACGTTCGAATGGTGCTTGGACATTCACATGCGACCAGTGGCGCGTTGGCCTGGTCGGCGGCAGCGGCAACACTGCCGGTAACGATCTTGACGTTTCCGGCTCTGCAGGATGCGACGGGACATCTCGGTACCGTCGATCTGTTGCTGGGGGTCTTTCTCACGGCCGGGGCCGCATTGCTGCCCGATGCGGACCATCCGCAGGGGACGATCTCGCACGCCCTGGGTCCGATCACGCACACCGCGTGCAAGCTCATCTCGTGGGTCTCGGGTGGCCATCGCGGTGCCACCCACTCCTTGGCGTTCGTCGCGGCCGTCGCCTACGGCACGTGGGCCGGCGAACACTGGCTCGGACGCTGGTTCACCCTGAGCCTGGTGTTCTTCCTACTGGCCTTGGCCGTGCGTGCGCTGCATCTGTGCCCGTCCGGCAACAACTTCAAGGCGTGGGGGCCGATCGTGGCGCTCGCCTCCGCGGGCACCTTCGCGATGGAGCATTGGATCGCCGACAAGCCGGTCTGGTTGCCATTCGCCGTCGGACTGGGCGCGCTGGCCCATCTGATCGGTGACTGCCTCACCGATCACGGCTGCCGCCTTTTCTGGCCCTTCGGCCTCCGAGTCAGTCTTCCGATCATCGATCGCACCGGGAACAAGGTCGAAACCTTCCTCGTGGCACCGTTGTTCACGCTCGGCACGCTGGCCATCCTCTGGTACACCATCACACACCAGCCCTGATACCTCGGCGCTGCTGTCCAGGCGTTCCACTCCCCGACTGCGGCGAGGTAGTCGCCGCGAACCCCGGGCAGCAGCGTGGACCTCACTGCTTCGTATAGGCCGTAGCCGAACTCCGTCGCACTGGAAGCCCTCCCCCTTTCTTTGCTGGTTTCTTGTCGGCGTGAAGTTTCGAAGTGTGTGGTGAGATGAGTCAGATTGTTGGATGCGCATATCTACGTAAGACAATGTCTTATCTCGTAAACCCGACTTCCTGGGTTGACCACTTCGCCGGAGGACGGTCGCGCGGTCCAGCACCGTTTCTCCCCGGAACTCCGTACTCCCCCCGTTACCCTGAGGCCATGCTCGCCTCGACCATGCAGCCGCAGCGCTGGACGCCGCCGCCTTCCCCTGCTCGGGCACGCCGAAGCCACAGCACCCCTCCCCTTCCCAGCGTGCGGCGGCTCGAATTGCCCGGCGCCGGGCCGGAGGATGTGGTGCTCTCCCCCGACGGCAGGATCATCGCAGGCGTAGAGGGCGGCGCGATTCTCAGCATCGATCCGGCGACCGGCGAAATACGAGAACTCGCGAACACTGGCGGCCGTCCGCTCGGCCTGCATGCCGACGCGGATGGGCGGCTGCTGATCTGCGATTTCGAGCGTGGATTGCTGGAGCTGGACACCTCGGGCGGGCTGACCGTACTGGTGGATGAGATCGATGGGGAGCGACTTCGCTTCGCCAGCAATGTCGTGCGAGATACCGACGGCACGATCTACTTCTCCGCGTCGTCGCGCCGGTACTCGCTCGACGAGTACATGGGTGACATCCTGGAACACTCCGGCACCGGCCGCCTGTTCCGCCGGGATCCCTCGGGCAAGGTGGAAACGCTCATCCACGATCTGCAATTCGCCAACGGCGTCGTCGTCGCGCCCGATCGTTCGAGTGTGGTCGTCGCCGAGACCGGCGGCTACCGGCTGACGCGCTATTGGCTGACCGGCCCCAAGGCGGGCACGCAGGAACGGTTGATCGAGAATTTGCCGGGATTTCCCGACAACCTGGGGCTCGGCAGCGACGGTCTGATCTGGATCACTCTGCCTTCACCGCGAAATCCGTTGCTGGACCGCCTTCTTCCGTTGCCGGGCATTCTGCGGCGCATCGTGTGGACGCTGCCGGAGTGGGTGCAGCCGAAGCCGGCGCGGACAGTGTGGGTGATGGCGGTCGATTTCGAGGGCCGAGTCGTGCACGACCTCCAGGTGGAAGGCACCGATTACTCGATGGTGACCGGCGTGGTGGAGCAGGACGGCGTGCTGTATCTGGGCAGTCTCAGCGAGCGGGCGGTGGCCGTGTCGCGGGTGCCGTAGGGCTCCCCCTCCTTCTTTCAGTGCACACTTGTACACTGAGGTAATGACGGAAGACGCGCGCCAACGGCAAGCGGAGGTCAGGGCACTGGCTCGGCTGGCCGGCGACGAGTTCGGCGGAGCGGTCGACGGGATCGCGGCCGTGCACCGGGCGATCGCGCGCCGAGTGTTCGCCGCGGTGCGCTGGGGTGTGGGACCGGCGGCTGCTCCGGTGGAACTGATGCACAATGTGATCGCCGAGAGTGTCTACCGTGTGGTCGGCGAATCGGCGGTGGCGGCGGGCATGGTCGCGGAACGGACCGCGGATCTGCCGGGCGACGCACCGTCACGCACGGTGTACGGGTCGGGTTTGCTCGCCGCGGTGCAGGGACTCATCGGTGACGAACTCGAGCAGAAGCGACCGATTCTGGCCGGGCCGATGACATTCCGGATCGACGGTGCTCCCGTGCCCGCCGAGTTGGTCGGTGCGCGTGTGCGGCGGCCTGGTGCGCATGTCGTGGTCTTTCTGCACGGGCTGGTGGAGACCGAGCACGCGTGGCGGTTGGGCGGCGGTCCGACCTATGCCGAGCGATTGGAGTCCGAAACGGGATGCACGGCGCTCCAGGTTCGGTACAACAGCGGTCTGCACATCTCGGAGAATGCGGCACAGTTCAGCGAATTGATGCGATGTCTGGTCGAGCGGTGGCCGGTGCCGGTCGAGCGGATTTCGCTGGTGGGGCATTCGATGGGCGGGCTGGTCGCCCGGGGCGCGTGTTTCGTGGCGAGTGAAGCCGGATTGCCGTGGGTGCGGTTGGTTCGGCAGGTGGTGTGCCTGGGTTCGCCCCATCTGGGCGCGCCGCTGGAGCAGTTGGCGCATTACGCGTCGGCGGCGCTGGTGCGGTTGCCCGAGACCCGTCCGTTCGGGCGCTTGTTGCGTCGTCGCAGCGCCGGCATTCGTGATCTGCGGGATGGCTCGTTGGTGGACGAGGATTGGCGTGATCTGGATGCCGACGCGCTGCGTCGCCGGGTGATCCGCGAGGTGCCGCTGCTGATGGGCGCGGACCATTATTTCGTCACGGCCACCGTCACGCGCAGCCCGCGACATCCGCTGGGCCGCGTGATCGGTGACGGGCTGGTTCTCACGCCGAGCGGCGGTGGCCGTAACCGGACTCGTCGCCTCGGCTTCGACGTGGACAAGGGTCTGCATCTCACGTCGGCGCATCACTTCACGTTGCTCAATCATTCGACGGTTTACCGTGCTCTGCGCGGCTGGTTGACACCGCAAGCAGCCGAGGAGCCCGGCGAAGTCTCCCGCTGAGTTCTCCGCGGGCGGGACAGGGCTCGGCCGTGTCCCGCCCTGGCGTTCAGAGGAGGTCTTCGGGGTCGGCGTCGGCTTCGAGGCGCACGTCTTCGGCGAAGTGGAATTCGGGGTCGGCGTGGTCGGTGTTGGCGGCGTAGAGCAGCAGGCAGCCGCGGATGCCGTCGAGGAGGTCTTCCAGGAGATCGAGGGCGGGGCGGGCGGGGTCGAGGCGGCTGATGCGGAAGCCGGTGAGCATTGCTTCGCGGGTGTCGGCATCGACGCCGAATCGATGGGCTTGGGATTCGATTTCGGCGACGCGAGCAACGAGGCCCCAGGGGGCGGGGACGCGGCCTTCGTGCACGGCCATCGCTTCGGCGATCAGTTCGAGGACGACTTCGGTGGGGGTTTCGCCGGTGGCGAGTCGTTCGAGCACGAGGGTGGGGGTCTCGACTTGGAGTGCTTCGATGTCGTCGGCTTCGGCGACGACATCGGTGGTGGCTGTGCTCGCGGCCTCTCCGGCGACTTCGGCGGCGGCGTAGAGCCAGTGCGCCGCGGCGACGGAGGCGGAGGCGGGGTCGAGTTCGGTGAACAGTTCGATGCTGCCGAGCGGGTCGGCGCGCAGGAGTGCGTCCGCGGCGTGGACCTGGGCCGGGGAGACGTCGGGGCGGGACAGTTCGACGGCTTGGCGGGCGCGGCCGGAGAGGTCGCCGCGTTCGGCGGATTCGATGGCTTCTTGTTCGGTGCGTACTTCGGCGGCGACGGTGTCGAGCAGGGTGTCGTCGTCGATGTCGTGCAGGGTGCGTCCGATGCGGTGGGCGGATTCGACGACGCCGCTGTAGGAGACGAGCAGTCCTTCCTCGGTGGGCAGGTTGGGGCTGCGCAGTCCGGCTTCGACTTCTTTGAAGTTCCGGCGTTCTTCGGCGCGGCGCCACGCTTCGCTGTTGGGGACGTCTGGGTCACCCGCGGCGCTGGCCGGATGGGTGTAGGTGCGCCATTGGAACCGCGAGAGGGTGGTGAGGTTCGACGCCAGATCGGTTGCCTGGTCCCTGGTCACCTGCGGGGGCAGGGTGGCCACCGTCTGGGCGAGGTCGCCTCGTCCGGTCGCCCAGGTGGCGACGAGGGCGGCGCGGTCGGCATCGAATGCGTATCTGGTCACCTGGGCAAGTCTGGTCGATCGGCGGCGGATGCGCGCGGTCAATTGCTTCGCTCGTGTGAGGATGTGCGGCGTTTCGCCCGGACGCGCTGGAAGGATGGGGGCATGACTGTCGATCATGGTGATCCTGGGGACGTGCCTTCGGTGCCGCCGCCGCTGGCGCCGGTGGTGCATCCGGTTCGGCCCTCGGCGGCCGAGGAGGCGAGAACGGTTGCGGCGTCGGGGAATACCGCGACGCTGGCCAGTCTGACGGAGGATGGTTCGCCGTGGGCGTCGTTGGTGACGTATGGGTTGTCGGCGGGGCAGCCGGTGTTGTGCGTGTCGCGGCTGGCCGAGCACGGGCGCAATCTGGCGGCGGACGGGCGGGCGAGCTTGGCGGTGGTGGCGCCGGATCCGCCCGCGGATCCGTTGGCGGGGGCGCGGATCACGCTGTCGGGTGTGGTGGAGCGTCCGGTGGGCGCGGAGGCGGTCGTGGCGCGGGAGGCGTATCTGGCGGCGGTGGCGGCGGGGCGGATGTACATCGACTACAGCGATTTCTCGTTGTGGGTACTGCGGGTGCGGCGGGTGCGCTGGGTCGGCGGGTACGGGCGGATGGATTCGGCGAGTGCCGAGGAGTATGCGGCGGCTGAGCCCGATCCGGTGATTCCCGTGGCGGGTCGGGCGGTGGCGCATCTCAACGACGATCATGCCGACGCGTTGGTGGCCATGGCGCGGCGGCTGGGCGGGTACCCGGATGCCACCGAGGCGAATTGTGAGCGTGCCGACCGATATGGCTTGGATTTGCGGGTGGTGACGCCGCGGGGTGTGGCGCGCACCAGGGTCGGGTATGCGGAGCGGATCGATGCGGTCGAGCAGTTGCGGGCGGCGACGGTGGAGTTGGCGCGGCGGTCGCGGATGGCGTGAGCGTGGATCGTGACGGTTGCGCGACCGACGACACGCGTTTGCCTGCTCGGGCATCCAGCAATCTGACAGTTACGCTACGGCGATGCGTACACGCACTCACCGGCGCGGGTTCGCCGCGCTGTCGGCGGCCGCGGCGGTGCTGATGGTTTCGGGCGTTTCGGCTGCTGCGCCGAGCCAGGCGCTGCCTGCGTTCGATGCGGAGTTCCTGTGGGGTGTGGCGTCGTCGGGGTTTCAGTCCGAAGGTCGTGCGCCGGATAGCAACTGGTCGCGTTTCATCGCGTCGGGTGCGACGGTGGATCCGTATCGGGATTCGGTGGATTTCGCCCGCCGCTATATCTCCGATATCGATCTGGCGGCGCGTTTGGGTGTGCGGGTCTACCGGGTGGGTATCGAGTGGGCGCGGCTGCAGCCGGCGCCGCATGCTTGGGACGAGGCGGCGTTCGGGTTCTACGACAATGTGATCGCCCGGATTCTCGCGGCGGGGATGCGGCCGATGCTGACCCTGGATCATTGGGTGTATCCGGGGTGGGCGTCGGACCGTGGCGG
This sequence comes from Nocardia sp. NPDC057455, assembly GCF_042802775.1. Lineage (NCBI taxonomy): Bacteria > Bacillati > Actinomycetota > Actinomycetes > Mycobacteriales > Nocardiaceae > Nocardia > Nocardia sp. NPDC057455. Next base: position 131,638 of record NZ_JBHVDM010000002.1, read on the forward strand.
GTGGCGTAATCCCGGCATGGTCGAGGATTGGCTGGCGAACATGCGCAAGGTGGTGGATCGGTATGCCTCGCGCGATCCGCTGTGGGTGACGTTCAATGAGCCGGCCGCGTATGTCGGCACGGAGTTGCGGACCGGTGGGATCAGCGTCGATGAGGCGCCGATGATGCTGGATCGGATCGCGCTGGCGCATCACGAGATCTATGACGTCATCCACGGTTATCGACCGGATGCGCAGGTGACGAGCAATCTGGGCTATGTGGCGGGTGCCGAGGCGGAGGTGAATCAGCCTATCGTGGATCGGATTTCGGCGAAGCTGGATTTCATCGGGGTGGATTACTACTTCGCTCCGCTGCCGCAGACCGGTGAGTCGGCGCAGGGCGGTACGGAGAGGGGTCCTGCGATGTGGGAGCTGCCGGTGCATCCGGAGGGTATCTACTACGCGTTGCGGCATTACGCTCGCCAGTTTCCTGGGCGTCCGCTGTATGTGGTGGAGAACGGTCTTCCGACGGAGAACGGGCAGGTTCGTCCGGATGGGTACGGTCGCGCGGATCATCTGCGTGACACGGTGTATTGGCTGCAACGGGCGAAGGCCGACGGGATGAACGTCATCGGTTACAACTATTGGAGTCTCACGGACAACTACGAGTGGGGTTCCTATGCGCCGCGGTTCGGGCTCTACACGGTCGATGTGCTGACCGATCCGAGGTTGGTGCGCCGCCCGACCGATGCGGTCGATGCGTATGTCCGGCTGATCCGAGCGGGTGGTGTGGGGCCGGATTATCAGCCGACGCGGGCCGCGGTCCCCTGTGTTCGGATCGATGCGCCGGATACTTGCGCCGGGGACGATCCAGCTTAGGGCGGTGGTTGGGATGCGGCCGGGCGGTGGTGGTGTTCCGGTAACGTCGGCGGGACAGTACGTGTCGCGTTGCGGGTGGTGCAGCATGCGCCCGGAAAGGTGATTCATGACGACCGACAGTCACCTGCCGCTCGGTTTGCAGTATCCGGCGGCGTCTTTCTCGGAGTTTCTGCGCCGGTATGCGCCGCGGTTGTTGCCCGACGTGGGTTTCGGCGCGGGCGGCAGTGGGGACGTCGCGCCGCACGGGACGACGATCGTCGCGATCTGTTATCGCGGCGGTGTGCTGGTGGCCGGTGATCGCCGGGGCACGATGGCGCATCTGGTGGCGACGCGCGATATGCAGAAGGTCTTCATCACCGACACTTATTCGGCGGCCGGTTTCGCGGGCACGGTGGGGATGGCGTTGGAGATGATCCGGTTGTTCGCGGTGGAGCTCGAGCATTACGAGAAGATCGAGGGGGCGCCGCTGACGTTCGACGGCAAGGCCACGAAGTTGTCGGCGATGGTGCGCGCGAATCTGCCTGCGGCGTTGCAGGACATGGCGGTGATTCCGGTGCTGGTCGGCTATGACCTGGACGCCGCCGAACCGGGGCAGGCGGGGCGGATCGTGTCCTACGACGCGGTGGGTGGCCGGCAGGAGGAGCGTTTCGGGTACACCGCGATCGGTTCGGGGTCGGTTTTCGCGAAGTCGTCGTTGAAGAAGACCTATCACCGCGATATCGGTGAAGAGGCGGCGTTGCGTCTGGCGGTGGAGGCGTTGGTCGACGCGGCCGATGACGATACCGCGACGGGTGGCCCGGATCTGTTGCGCGATATCTATCCCACCGCGGTGCTGGTCGATGCCGAGGGCGCGGTCGAGGTTCCGGCCGAGCGCCTGGCGGAGATCACCCGTGCGGTCGCCGATGTGCGGGCGGCGGAAGGGTACTGAGCGGCGGCAGGCTGTTCGGAGTCCGCGGCCTTGGGCCACATGATGTCCGGGTGTCGGCGCGGCGGGAAATCCGTTCCGGCGCCGTGATTTCGCAGTTTTTTCGGACGTATCCGCCGAATGTGGTGCAGGTTTGTGACCGACGTCGCAGTGCGCACCTGTTAAGCCTGTCACAGCAATTCGGATGCGCGGGGCTCGGCATCGTTGCGGTGAAACCGCGAAGGCCGAGTTCAACGCGGTGCGCCAAATGTTACTCACCGGTTGGGTCACTCTTGGGTCGGATGCGCCGGGAGCTGCGATGATGCCTGGGACATCGATCACGCTTGTCCGGCGCCGCCGCGGTGCTTACGGTTAATTCTGTCGATGGCCGATGGCGCCCGATCGAATTTCATCTTATTGATGTGCCGCGATTTCCACCGTTCGGGCAATTCCACTGTTATTGCTCTGGGCGGCAGTAGAATTCCTGCGGCACCGGCGAAACTGGAGCAATGGTACAACCAACCCCTTGGCAGGTAACCGAAGCGCGACACCGCCGGAGCCGTGGCTCCGGAGGCCCGGCACGGAGCGCGACGCCACCACGGGGAGTGGATTGGGGCTTCTTGTTCGCCGCGGCCACGAGTCTGGTCACGTTCGCTTTGCTGTTCCAGCCGTGGCTTTCGGCGTCGGGTTCGGGTGGCGAGGCGCGTTCGGACGCGTTCGGACGAGTTACCGGTGTCACCAACGGTTTCGACGAGTGGTCGGTGTCGAAATTTCGTGAGATGAACATCAGCGGCGCCTGGGGTCTGCTGGCCGCTGCCGCGGCCGTCGTCACCGTGTTCGCCGCGCTGGCGCAGGCGCGGACGCGCACTCGTGCGCTCGCTCATCTGGTGATGGGCTCCAGTGTGGCCGTGGCGGTTCTGGTACTCATCTCCTTGCTGTACCTGGATGCCAGGGGGCCGGAGTTGCGGACGCTGATCGACCCGGGTGAAGGTTTCGGTTCGGGGTGGCTGCGGCGGATCTTCGACGAGGGTGGCACGGCCGCTCCGGGTGCCGGTGAGCAGCGGATGGCGGCCGCCGGACTGACCTCCGTGGCGTTGCTCGCCGGGGTGCTGAGTTCCGCCGCCGCGGTGGCGGCCGTCGCGCAGGGCACCCGCCGCTACGGCCTCAGTCCGATGCGGGCGTTGTCGTGGCTGGTGACGCCGCTGCCGACCGCGCCGACGTCCGCTCCGGCCGTCGCCGAGGCGCCCCGTCCGGCCGCGCAGCCGGCGCCGGAGGATGCCGAGCGGGTGCTGTGGGACGAGCTCGTTTTCGATGACGATCTGATCGCCAACGTCACCTGGGTGCGGAATACGAACCCACCGCGCGGTGAAAGCTCCGCGCACAGTTCGAAGACGTCGACGCCGGTCCTCATCCGCTAGCGGCGCCGCAGTGGTCTACTCCGCGCACGAGTGCTCGTGTCTCGGGTGACCATTGCACGTATTCCAGCTGCGCCCCGTCAACGTGCCGGACGTACACGAACGTCCCGGTGGCGCTGGTGAACGGTCCGGCGGTCAGTTCGGCGCCGTATGCGGTCACCGTTCGCAGCAGTGCGTCGAGATCGTCGACTATCACGGGGCCGACCGTGTTCCGGTACTGTTCGACGTCTTCCGGGTGGCCCGCGATGAGCAGGAAGTCGCCGACGGCGGCGAGTTCGGCGTTTTCGAAGGCGAAGCGGAGATCGGCCTTCGCGCCGGCGAGCCGTTCGTAGATCGGCAGGGCGGTGTCGAGGTCGGTGACGAAGACTCTGGCGTAGGTTTTCAGGATGCGCACCGGTTCGACGCTAGATGTGGCTCGGCGCGGTCGGCAGTACGCACTTGAAAGTTCGGGGTGAGCATGGCCGAGAGCGAGCAGCGGCGGGCCGAGGCGGTCGCGCGCCGTGTCTTCGCGGCGCTGTCGACGAAGTGGGCCCTGCGGGTGCTCGAGGAGATCGGTGACCACGAACGCCGTTTCGGCGAGTTGCATCGGTCGATCGAGGCCATCAGCCACAAGATGCTGACCGAGACCCTGCGCTCGCTCGAGCGGGAGGGCTTGGTCGCGCGCCGCGATCACCACACGGCCAATCCTCGGGTGGAGTATTCCCTCACCCTGGCGGGAGAAGAGTTGCTGCGTCTGGTGCACGGCATGTGCGCGTGGTCGCGCGCCCATCTCGCCGGGCTGATGTGACCGTGGGCGCGCCCGTTCAGTCCGGGAGCGGGGGAAGTTCGAGGTTTTCGCGGAAGGTGGCGCCGACGTAGTCGGAACCGACGATGCCGCGGCGGCGTAGTTCGGGCAGTAGTCCGTTGACGACGAAGTCGCGGGTGCGCTCGTCGGCGAGCCCGCCGAGGGAGATCACGTCGAGAACGCCCGCGTCGTAGCGTTCTTCGATCGCGTCGGCGAGTTGCTCGGGTGTTCCGACGGCCGCCCAGTGGCCGGTGTCTTTGGCGGCGATGATCAGCTCGCGCAGTGTCTTTCCCGAACGGGCGAAGTTGCTGAAGATCTCCACGCGGCCGCGTCTGCGGTGCACCGACGTCACGTCGGGCAGCAAGCTGTCCGGCAGGGGCTTGTCCAACGGCAGGCCGGACAGGTCGATGCCGCCGCCGAGCATGTCGGCGAGGGCGGCGCGTCCGGCCTCGAAGTCGGTCGCCTCGGTCTGTTCGCGCGCCAGACGTCTGGCTTCGGCTTCTGTAGCGCCGTAGGTGGCGTGGAAGGAGCTCATGATCAACGGCAGGCCTTCGGCCCGGCCCAGTTCGCTCGCGCGGGCGCGGATGCGCTTGGTGTAGGTCACCGCGTCTTCCAGGGTGGGCAGCGAGGTGAATACCACTTCGGCGAACCGTGCGCCCAGTTCGATCCCGCCTGCCGACTGTCCGGCCTGGAACTGGACCGGCCTGCGTTGCGGCAGGGGTGGGATATTCAGCGGCCCGCGCACGGTGAAGTACGGCCCGGTGTGATCGATGGGTTGCACGCGGGTGGCGTCGAGGATCGCGCCGCCGTACCCGTCGGCGGTCAGCGCGCCGGGTCGCCAGCTGTCGAACAGGGTGTTGACGACTTCGAGGGATTCGGTGGCGCGGGCATAGCGGTCTTCGGGGCTCGGGAGTTCCTGGTCGCCGTAATTCTCCTCGCCTACCGAAGAGGTCACCGCGTTCCAGGCCGCACGGCCGTTGCTGATGTGGTCGAGGGTGCCGAAGAGCCGGGCGAGATTGTAGGGGTGGTGGAAGGTGGTGGTCACCGTCGCGATGAGCCCGACATGCGTGGTCACAGCGCTCAACGCGGACAGGAAGATCAGCGGTTCCTGCGCGCCGATCGCGCCCTGCGCCCCGAAACTCAGTAGGTCGGCGGCGAACAGAGCGTCGAACTTGTGTCGCTCGGCGATCTTCGCGACCTCGATCGATGACGCGATCGTGGTCGCCGCCGGATCGATGGCCGCCGCGTATACGCTCACCGCACCGCTGACTCCCGTGACGGTCTTCAGCGGCCGCCGCCGCCCACCAGCATTGCCCATTGCGGCGACGCTACCGGCGCGCACCACTGCGGTGACGGTTTGCGATCAGCGAGATGTTTTCTGCGTGAGCGAGATCCGAAGCCTAGGCTTGCTCCCGCCGGTCGCCGCGGTCCTCGGCTGTGGGCGGGTGCGCGCGCGGCACCCGGACCACCCCGGTGTCGAGATCGATGTCGAATCGCGGCGTGTGGGTCTGCCCGTCGCTGTCCTCGCTGCCCTCGTCGGCCAGCTTCTTACCTGGGAACAGTTCCCCGATGACGCCCATACGATCACGATACGCGCGGGCGGCACGGGCAGTCGCCACGCGATAGCCGAAAGACGGTTCCATTTCGGCACCTGCGGGGCTGCGGCTCGGTTAGCATCTGTTTTGCTCCGATCGGCTGAGGACCGCGGCACGGGGAGCGCTGGGCGACCGACACCGTATTCGAACGACAGATCGGCCACCGCATGGAACAAGACGCCGACCTCGCCCAGGCCCGGGTCTTCTTGGAGTTGCTGACCCGGCGTGCCCAGACGCTGGCGCGGGATATCGAATTCTCCTACCGCGGCGATCCCGCCGTACGCCACGCGTTGCACAGCGAATTGTGTGTTGTGCGCCGCTTCATCGATCGGCTGCATCGCAGATTCCCGGAAACCACGGGGCCGCTGGTGGATCGGCAGCTGGCCGCCGTGCCGGGGACCGGCCTCGGGACACGGCGGACGCTGGGTTGAGGCATCGCTGCCGTTCTCCTGTCGAGCCGGTGTCAGCGGCGCGGCGCGTCGGCTGTGTGGTCGTGGACGGGCACGGTGAGCATGGCGACGATCATGTCCACGATCTCCGCGGCGTCGCCGGGGTGGGCGGTGCGGACCCCCGATTCCAGGGTGCGCTCGTAGTCGGCGAGCAACGCGAACATGACGGTGGCCATGGTTTCCAGGCGTTGCCTGCGCTGCCGCCGAGGCAGGCCGGTGAGCGCGGCGTCCAGGCGGGTGGCGATGATGCGGACCGCGGCGCGGTCGGCGCTCGCGAGGCGGTGGGCGTCCGCTACGACGGGGTGGGTGCGTACGACTTCCAGGAACCGGCCCAGATGGGTCACCCGGTCGTGGCCGAGCAGTTCGAGGATCGGTGCGGCGAGCATGGCGACGAGAGCGGGCACGTCGTTGGCGCGGCCGTCCGCTTCGTGAGCGGCCAGCAACTGCATGCGCCGCTGTTCGAGCCAGTTCATCCGTCGCTCGACGATGGCTTCGATCAGCCCGGTGCGCGATTCGAAGTAGTAGTGCACGGCGGAGTTGTTGCGCTGACCGGCGGCGGCGGCGATGTCGCGCAACGGCACGTCGACGCCGCGTTCGGCGATGAGGCGTTCCCCGGCATCGAGCAAGGCGGCGCGCGATTCGTCGCTCGGCATAACCGCACTGTACTGAACACGAGTATTGACGATGTTAAACACAGATGCTTAATTGAACGGCGTGGATAATGTGGCGGTGGTCACCGGTGCCGCGTCCGGCCTGGGCGCCGCGCTGTGCCGCTTGCTGGCCGCGCGGGGCGTCGCGGTCGTGGCCGCCGATATAGATGCCGCCGGGCTGGTCGGCCTGGCCGCCGATACCGCGATCCACACGCAGGTCGTCGACGTCTCCGACGACGACCAGGTGGGCCGGCTGGTGCACGGCACCGTAGCCGAGCTGGGACGCATCGATTTCCTGTTCAACAACGCGAGTATCCGCCTCGGCGGCACGGCCGAGCACATGCCGTTGCCGCAGTGGCAGCGGCTCGTGGACGTGAACCTGTGGGGTGTGGTGCACGGGACGCGCCACGCCTACCCGCTGATGCGCGCGCAAGGCGCCGGCCACATCGTCAACGTGACTTCGCTCGCGGGACTGACACCGGTGGCTCCCTCGGCCGCGTATGCGATGACCGAGCACGCGGTGGTCGGACTGAGCACCGCGCTGCGCGTCGAAGCGGCCGCGTCGGGCGTCGCAGTGAGCGTGGCCGTGGCCGGCGGGGTCGCGACCGACATCGTCGATTCCGCGATCGATCTGCCCCGGTATTCCTACCGTGAGCCGGTGCGCCGGATACCGATCGGGATGATCAATGCCGAACGGGCCGCGCGGCACATTCTGCGTGGCATGCGAAAGAACAAGCCCTACATCGTGTTTCCGCGCTACAACAGGGCGGTGATCGCCGCCCACCGATGGTGTCCGAGCCTGATGAGCCGCCTCGGCGGCCGCGAATGATCACCCGCGGCCCGATCTTTCAACTGTGCTGGGTGGTGGCCGATCTTGCCGCGGCCGCTCGGGCGTTCACCACTCGGTACGGAGTCGGTGATTGGTTCACCATCCCGGAGGTCCATTTCGGGCCCGATACCGCCGAACTACGCGGCGCGCCGGCCGATTACTCGATCGGCGTGGCACTGGGCTACGCGGGCGGGCAGCAACTGGAGCTGATCGAGCCGCGCGGCGGGGTGAGCCTGTATTCGGAGCATCTGGAACGGTTCGGTCCCGGGCTGCATCACGCCGCCTGGGTGCCCGGCGACTACGACGCAGCACTGGCCGAGGCCGCCGAGGCGGGCATCGAGATCGCCGCGCGCGGCAGGTTCGAGGGCGTCGGGATGGAGTTCGCCTACCTCGACGGTGGGCCGATCGGGTCGTACATCGAACTGCTGCGGCTGTCGCGGGAGATGAGGGCGATGTTCGACCACTTGATTCCGGAAGGCTTCACCAACCCATGGCAGTAGGCGGTGATCTTCCGGGCGGCCGAGACTCCATCGAGGCGGCTCGGTTCCGCTTGCGGCAGTTCCTCTCACGTCTCGGCGCCGGCCCGGTCCGCGGGCACCGGCGCCGGGACCCGCGCGGCGCGCTGGACGCGCCAGGAAGGCGAGCACCATGCGCTTCACCTACGCCGAGACGATGACCGATCCGTCGTATTACCTCGCTCTCGCCGAAGCCGCCGAGGAGGCGGGCTACACCTCCATGGCGGTCGCCGACAGCGTGGCGTATCCGAAGGAGTCCGACGCCGAGTACCCCTACACTCCCGACGGCAGCCGGGAATTCCTCGAGGACAAGCCGTTCGTCGAGGCGTTCGTGCTCAGCGCGGCGATGGCGGCGGTCACCACCACGCTGCGTTTCACCCCGTTCGTGCTGAAATTGCCGATCCGGCCGCCCGTGCTGGTGGCCAAGCAGGCCGCCTCGGTCGCCGCGCTGAGTGGCAACCGGTTCGGGCTGGGCGTCGGCATCAGCCCGTGGCCGGATGATTTCGAGATCATGGGGGTGCCGTTCGACAAGCGCGGCGCGCGGATGGACGAGTGCATCGACATCGTGCGCGGGCTCACGGCGGGCGGGTATTTCGAATACCACGGGCAGTTCTATGACATTCCGCCGATCAAGATCAGCCCGGTGCCGACCGAACCGGTGCCGATTCTCGTCGGCGGGCACAGCAAGCCCGCGTTGCGCCGGGCCGCGCAGCGCGGCGACGGGTGGATGCACGCCGGTGGCGACGGCGCCGAGCTGGACCGGCTGCTGGCCGAATTGGACGCTCTGCGCGCGGAGTACGGCACCCGCAAGGATTTCGAGGTGCATGTGATCTCGCTGGACGGGTTCACCGTCGACGGCATCAAACGCCTCGAGGACAAGGGGGTCACCGATGTGATAGTCGGCTTCCGGCTTCCCTATACCACCGAACAGGACACCGAGCCGCTGGAGACGAAGATCGCCAACCTGTCGCGTTTCGCGGAGAAGGTCATCGCGCGGGTCGACGGGTAGGGCCGGGATCAGGACGCGAGCGCCGCGGTGGCCGCGGTGAGGGTCTGCGATCGGTAGCCCGCGCCGAACAGCACGACGTGCACCAGCAGCGGATGCAGCTGGTGCAGCGGCATGCGGGTTCGCCATCCGTCGGCGAGCGGATGGGTTTCGTGGTAGGCGGCCTGGATGCGGTCCAGGTGCGGAACACCGAAGAGGGCGAGCATGGCCAGGTCGGTCTCGCGGTGGCCGGCATGCGCGGCGGGGTCGATGAGCATCGCCCGTTCCCGGGTCCACAGGATGTTGCCCGACCACAGGTCGCCGTGGATGCGGGCCGGTGGTTCGGCGGGGCCGGTCAGTTCATCGATGCGATCGATGACGCGTTCGATCAGGTGTGTTCCGTCGGCGCCGAGGTACGGGGCCGCTCGGGCGAGGTAGGGGGCGAGGCGATATTCGGCGTACCACTGCGGCCACGGTCGGCCGGTCGTGATGTTGGGCAGTGGCAGGCTCGCGATCCAGCCCTCCCACGGCGCACCGAACAGCTCGGTTCGGCGGGAGTGCAGCGCGGCCAGTTCGCGACCGAATCGTTCGGCGGCCGCGGGTGTGGGGCCGGTTTCTTCCAGCCACGGCAGCACCAGCATCCGGTCGTCGGCCGCGAGGACCTCTGGCAGCAAGGCCAGGATGCTGTCGCTCGCCGGGCCCGGCGTGGGGTCCCGCAGCCAGGTCAACCCCGCCGCTTCGGCCGCGAAAACGGGTGTCGGCTCGGCCGTCGCCTTCACGAAAAGCGATCTGCCGTCGGCTGATTCGGCGCGGTGCAGCGTCCAGGCGTGGCGGGCGCCGATGTCGGTGACGGTGCGAATGGGCACGTTCAGCAGCGCCGACAGCTGGGCCGCGCGGCTCACCGGGTGCTCGCGGTGAGCCGTTTCATGGTGTCCTCGTCGGCGGGGAAGAACGACTCGATGGCCAGTTCGGCGACGGTGACGTTCATCGGGGTGCCGAACACCGTGGTGACACTGAGAAACGACAATTCGTTCCCGTCGTGTTCGATCCGCAGCGGGACCACCGCCTGGTCTGGTTCGGGGACGGCGAGCTCCACTTCCCCGCCGGGATAGGAGCGCAGTTCCGCGAGCAGATCGGCCAGTTCCGGGGACCCGGTGACTTCGACTTGGCGCGCCAAGCGGGCGAAGATGTGGCCGCGCCACTCGGCGAGGTTGCGGATGCGGCCGGCCATGCCGTCGGGATGCAGGCTCAAGCGCAAGGCGTTCACCGGTGGTGTCACCAACGCCGGATCGATGCCGTCGATGAGCACGGCAACGCCGCTGTTGGCGTCGATCATCGTCCAGTTCTGGTCGATAGCAAGCGCGGGGTAGGGCTGGTGACCGGCGAGGATCTGGCGCATGGCGCCGCGAACGGCGTCCATGGCGGGGGTGTCCAGGCCGGGTTGCGCGTAGGCGGGGGCGTAGCCCGCGGCCAGCAGGACGCGGTTGCGTTCGCGCAACGGAATCTCCAGATGCTCGGACAGGTGCACGATCATGGTCCGGCTCGGGGTGGCGCGTCCGGTCTCGATGAAGCTCAGGTGCCGCGCCGAGGTGTCGGCCCGTCCGGCCAGTTCCAGCTGACTGAGCCTGCGTTCCAGACGCCAGTGTCGCAGCAGGTCACCTGCTGTTGGGGTACTCACGCACCGATCCTACGAACCACCGCAGGACGTCGCCATTACCTCTCGGGTAAGTGACACCGGTACTCGCCGGTCGCGGTGGGGCGCCACCGATCACCCGGTGCGCGACGCGGGATACCCGGCCGGAAGCTCGTGTTCCGGCCGGATCTCGCGTGCTTTCACGCCATTTCGGGTACGCGCAGATGCGCGAAGGCCAGATCGAACTCCCCCACCTCCAGGACGTTGGCACCCACCCGTTGGGTCGCCATGGCCCTGATCTGATTGGTCTGCTCGCGGCTGTCGTCCATCGCCTGCCGGTTCTCCCACACCGTCGCCCCCACCGCTCGGCCACTGTCCCGGTCGATCAACAGGCTCGCGCTGCAGAATCCGTCGAGCATCTCCGTCTGCGGCAGCACTTCGGTCTTGAACATGTCGGCCAGCCGGTCGACCTGGCCCGGATCGACCTGTACCCACGTGCAGCGAGTGCAGGCACTTTCACCGGCCGGATGATCACGATGCATCACCGCGATCTCCCATTCCTCCACGCGCTCCGCCCGCCCGCCGAGCCGCCGGGCCATGCCCTCGCGCAGTTGCTGGACGCGTCCTCTGCTGGCATGCAACGCCTCCTCGGTCTCCCACGACGTCGTGGCGATGCAGCGTCCCGTCGACCGGTCGGCCATCAAGGACAGACCGACCCACCCCTGGATCTCGGACAGATTCGGCATCAGTTCGTCACGCAGATATGTGAGCCCGTCGTCCATCGACGACGGCTGTGCCGCGATGGTGCTGGAACGTGCGTACACAGGCCACCTCCCACTCGGTCGGGGTGGCGCCCCGGTGGCACCACCGGACATACTCACCTTCCTCCAGCCCGCGCCCGCACGCAATGCCTCGGCTACTGTCCGGTTACCCGACGCCGCGGCGTCCGATGGCCCGGACGCACCAACGCCGCGCGACAGCTCCGGGAGGGTTCGCGATGCGGTGAGTTCGGTCGGCGGTATCGGCGATCGCGGCGACGTCGAGCGTCGCGACCGGAGCTGACCTGCGAGTAGCTGGGCGCTTGCCGATTGGGCGCGCTGATACCGGGTAGGACCCGAGCATGGAACTGTTGGTGATTCTCGCACTCGCGGTGCTGGTCGGCGCCGTGATCCTGTATCGAAAGAGGACCGGTAAACGGCCCGGCGCACCCGAGGTGCCGGGCAACGATGGCGAGTAGGGAGCGGCTATGAGCGCGATGGACCCTGATCCCGCGAAAACTCCGGATCTGGAACCGGGCGGCGGGGTGGCGCCGGGCGCAACGCCCCCGGACACCCCGCAGACCTCCGGGCTGTCGGCGCCGGAGCCCAGTACCCGGCACCACTTCCCGGTCACCGGGGTCATGGCGATGCTCGTCGGGGCGCTGGTGGTCCTGCTGTTCCTCGCCGTGGCAGTCGGCATCGTGGTGTCCATGCTGTGACCTGTCCCCGCTGACGGTCGGCCGGATCAGGATCGCGGCCGACCGGGCGGGTCATCGTGCGCGAAACGTCACAGGATCGGCCTGCCGCCGGTGACCGCGATACGAGCGCCGGAGACGTAGCTGCCGTCGTCGGAGGCCAGCATGACGTAGGTCGCAGCCAGTTCGGCCGGTTGACCGGCGCGGCCCAACGGGGTGTCGTCACCGAAGTGCGCGACCTTCTCGACCGGCATGGTCGAGGGGATCAGCGGGGTCCAGATCGGTCCCGGCGCCACGCTGTTGACCCGGATCCCCCGTTCGCCCAGCAGCTGCGCGAGGCTTGCGGAGAAGTTCGCGATGGCGGCTTTGGTCGCGGCATACGGGGCCAGGGTCGGCGAGGGCATGTCGGAGTTCACCGAAGAGCTGCCGATGATCGACGAGCCCGCCGGCATGTGCGGCAGCGCCGCCTTCACCAGATAGAAGTAGGCGTTGATGTTCAGTGCGACGGTGTGCTCGAATTCCTCGTCGCTGATCTCCTCCAGTGTCTCGTGCGTCATCTGGAAGGCCGCGTTGCTCACCAGAATGTCGATCTTCCCGAATTCCCGCACCGCCCGATCGATGACGGCGCGGCAGTGAGCGGCCTCGGACAGGTCGCCGGGCACCAGAACGGCTTTGCGTCCGGCCCGCGTCACCAGGTCGGCGACTTCCTTCGCGTCCTCGTCCTCGTCGAGGTAGGAGATCAGCACGTCCGCGCCCTCGCGCGCGTAGGCGATCGCCACCGCCCGTCCGATCCCGCTGTCCGCGCCGGTGATGACGGCGGCCTTGCCGGTCAGTTTGCCCGACCCGCGGTAGCTGTCCTCACCGCAGTCCGGCACCGGGGTCATCCTCGACTGGATACCGGGAACCTCTTGCTGCTGCTCGGGGAATCCCATATCGGTGTCCTCCTTCTCCGTCGACCACATCCTGTTCGGTCATCGGGCACTCGTTCTTGTCGGCTACGGAATGAATTCCTGGAGCTTGGTTTTCGCGCCCTGCGCGATCAGATGCCAGGCGTCGGGGTCGCCGCGCAGCACGGCTTCGGCGGTGTCCTTCATCTGATCCCAGGTGGCGTGCGGCGGAATGGGCGGCACGTCGGGGTCGCAATGCACGTCGAGCACCACCGGTCCGTCGGCGTGCAGGGCGCTGTCCCAGGCCGGCCCGAGTTCCTCGGGTGTCCGCACCGTGATGCCGGTCAGCCCCGCGCTGCGGGCGACCTCGGCATAGGAGACGTCGGGAAGAGACTGCGACTGTTCGAATTTCGGCGCGCCGCCCATGGCGCGCAGCTCCCAGGTGACCTGGTTGAGGTCGTTGTTGTGGAAGACGCACACGACCAGGCGCGGGTCGCTCCAGCGTGGGCGGTAGCGGGCGATGGTGAGCAGTTCGGCCATCCCGTTCATCTGCATGGCGCCGTCGCCGACCAGCGCGATCGCCGGCCGGTCGGGGTGGGCGAACTTGGCGCCGATGGCGTAGGGCACACCGGGGCCCATGGTCGCCAGCGTCCCCGACAGCGACCCGCGCATCCGCCCGCGCAATCGCAGGCAACGGGCATACCAGTTGGTGGAGGACCCGGAATCCGCGGTGACGATGGCGTTGTCGGGAATTCGCTCGGACAGTTCCCACACCACCCGCATCGGATTGACCGGGTGGGCGTCCAGCAGGGACTGGCGTTCGATGGTCTGCCACCAGCGGGCGACGTTCTTCTCGATCTTCTCCCGCCAGCTGCGGTCTTCCTTGCGCCGCACGAGCGGAATCAGTTCCGCCAATGTGGATCTCGCGTCGCCGACGAGGTTCACCTCGGTCGGGTACCGCATGCCGATCATGGTGCCGTCGATATCGATCTGCACCGCCCGCGCCTGCCCGAATTCGGGCAGGAACTGGCTGTAGGGGAAGTTCGATCCGACGATCAGCAGGGTGTCGCAGTCGCGCATCAGTTCGTAACTGGGCCTGCTGCCGAGCAATCCGATCGCTCCGGTGACGAAGGGCAGATCGTCGGGCAGCACGTCCTTGCCCAGCAGAGCCTTCGCCACGCCCGCGCCGGTGCGTTCGGCGAGCTCGACGACCTCCTCGGCGGCCGAGCGGGCGCCCTGCCCGATGAGAATCGCGACCTTGGATCCGGCGTCGAGCACCTCCGCGGCGCGCCGGATGTCCTCGTGCGCCGGTATCACTCGCGCCGAAGCCTGGCCGGGCGGGCTCGACGGCACCTGTTTGAAGGCGTGCTGTGGTGGCTCGTAGGGCTCCTCCTGCAGGTCCGACGGCAGGATCACCGCCGTCGGAGCCCGGCGCGCGATCGCGACCCGGAAGGCGCGGTCCAGCGCGTTGGGCAGCTGGCTCGCGACGTTCACCTCGACCAAGTAGTCGGAGGCGACGTCCTTGAACAGGTTCTGCAGATCGACTTCCTGCTGATAGCTGCCGCCCATCGCGCTGCGCGCGGTCTGCCCGACGATCGCCACCACGGGGACGTGATCGAGTTTCGCGTCGTACAAACCGTTGAGCAGATGGATCGCCCCCGGCCCCGAGGTCGCGGTGCACACGCCCACCTTGCCGCTGAATTTGGCGTATCCGGTGGCCTGGAACGCCGACATCTCCTCGTGGCGGGCCTGGATGAACGCCGGATTGTCGTCCGCGCGGCCGAAAGCGGCGATCAGACCGTTGATCCCGTCGCCGGGATAACCGAAGACCTGTTCGACGCCCCATTCCCGCAGACGTTGCACGACGTAGTCACCGACCTGTTGAGCCATAGGGGTCCTCCTGTCCTGTGCCGGTGGCAGGGTCCGTCGCCAGGCGGGTACCCGGGCGGTCAGGCGCCAATCAGCGCACCGTCGCCGCTGGGCGGTTGCGGCTGCGGCAGCAACCGCGGAAGCAGCACGGCGGCGGCGGTGGCGGTCGTCGCGCAGGTGGTCGCGATCCCCCAGCCGACCGGATCCAGCGGGCGGCAACCGAAATAGGTGCACAATCCCGGCGTCATCACCACCGCGCCGAGCACCGCGCCACTCGCCGCCGTGGTCAGCCACACCAGCGGGCTGCGGTAACCGGAGACCAGCGTCTGGCCGAGCTGAGTCCCGATCAGCGCGACCAGACCGATGGTGGCGGCGCGCCGCTGCGTGCCGGTCACGCGGCCGAGGGTCCACGCGACCGACGCGCTGGTGGCCGTGGCGACACCACGGACACCGAGCGTGCGCAGCAGATCCGTGCCCAGCTGCGCACGTGGGAGTTCGGCCAGTCGCTCGGCCGCCCGCTCCGCCTGAGCCTGCGGATCGTCGGTGTCGTCGGGATCGACCGCGTCCCCGTCGCGCGACAACGCCAGCGCCATGGCGGGGAACATGTCGGTGAGCATGTTCACCAGCAGGAACTGCCGGGTCCCCAGCGGGGCCTGGCCGCTGACGGCGGTGCCGTACAGCGTGAAGGCCACTTCGCCCGCGTTGCCGCCGACCAGCACGCCGACGGCGTCGGTGACGCGCTGCCACATGCCGCGCCCTTCGACGAGGGCGTGCAACAGCACGAGCGGGTCGGGGTGGGTGAGCACCATGTCGGCGGCATTGCGCGCGGCGATGGAACCCTGTGCGGCCAAACCGATTCCGACGTCGGCGGTGCGGATCGCGGCGGCGTCGTTGCTGCCGTCGCCGGTCATGCCGACCACGTGGCCCGCGCGGCGCAGCGCCGCCACGATGCGCACCTTCTGTTCCGGATCGACGCGGGCGAAGACCGTGCCCTGTTCGATCAGCTCGCCCTGCGCGGTCTCGTCGAGGCGGTCGAGGTCCGCGCCGGTGACGACCTCGCCCGCTTCGATGCCGAGCTGGCGGGCCACCGCCGCCGCGGTCACCGGGTGGTCGCCGGTGATCATGCGCACACTGATGCCGTTGCGCTGCAACGCGTTGACCAGCGGCAGCGTCTGCGGGCGCGGAGCGTCGGCGAGTCCGAGGAAGCCGAGCAGGGTGAGTTCGACGACCGCGGCCTCGACGTCGTCGGGTTCGGTGGGCAGGTCGCGCCGGGCGACCACCAGCACCCGCAGGCCCTGCTCGGCGAGATCGCGCACCGCCCGTTCGGCGCGTTCGCGCATGTGCCCGTCGAAGGGGTGGTCGGTGTCGTTCACCCGCACCCGGGTGCAGCGCGACAGCACCACTTCGGGTGCGCCCTTCGCGATCAGCCGCAGTTTGCGGGCGGTGTGGCCGAGGGTGGCGGCGTAGCCGCGATTGGATTCGAACGGGATCTCCTCGATCGGATCCCACTGGCGCGCGTCGTCGCCGAGCACCTCGGCCGCGGCGTCGACCACGGCGCGATCGGTGGCGTGCGCGATCGGTCCCTCCGTGGGATCGGGGCAGGCGCGGGCCGCGGCGCGCAGCAGACGGTGCGTGTCTTCGGAGCCGGCGCCCGGGGACCACTGGTCGTCGAGATCGGCCAGGGTGGTCAGGCGCAGCCGCCCCTCGGTGAGCGTGCCGGTCTTGTCGAAACACAGGGTGTCGACCCGGCCGAGGGCCTCGACGGTGCGGCTGGCGCGCACCAGCACGCCGTGCCGCGACAGTCGACGAGCGGCGGCGAGCTGAGCGACCGTGGCCACCAGCGGCAGTCCTTCGGGCACCGCGGCGACCGCGACCGCCACGCCGTCGGCGATGGCAGTGCGCAGGGGCCTGCCGCGTAGGATGCCCAGCCCGGTCACGACGCCGCCGCCGGTCAGGGTCAGCGGCAGGGCACGGTCGGTCAAGCGGCGCAATTGCGCTTGCACACCGGCTTTTTCGGGCGGGATGGCTCCGGCGGCGGCACGGCCGGCCTGGGTGTCGTGCCCGACGGCCACGACGATCGCCCGCCCGGTCCCGTTGACGACGGTGCTGCCTTCGAAGACCATGCAGGCGCGATCGGCCACCGACGTGCCCGGGGTGGCGGGGACCTGCTTGTCGACGGTGATCGATTCGCCGGTGAGGCCGGATTCGTCCATCTCGAGGTCGTCCGCGCGCAGCAGCCGCGCGTCGGCGGGCACCACGTCGCCGGCACGCAGCACGATGACGTCGCCCAGGGTGAGCAGGTTCGCCGGCGCCCGGTGTTCGCGCGGTTCGCCGGCGTCGAGTTCGGCGCGCTCGATCACCCGGGCAGTGAGCTGCTCGCCTTCGAACAGCCGATGCAACGCGCCCTCGGCGCGCTGCCGCTGCCACGCGGACACCAGCGCGTTCACTGCGAGCACCGACGACAGCAGCAGAGCGTCCGACGGCGCGCCGAGCACGGCGGTGGCGACCGCGCCGACACCGAGGATCGGGGTGAGCGGATCGGCCAGTTCACGGCGCAGCTGGCCCGCGAACGACACCGCCGAGGCGAGCACGTTCGCCCCGGGGAGGCGGGCGGCGGTGCTCGGCTGGGTTCGCTCCTCCACCGGAACGGGCCGCGGCAAGCGGCTCAGCACCTCGCCGGGTTCGAGAGCGTGCCATGGCAGCAACGGGGCCAGGGTGGCCGGTGGCTCGGTGCGAGCCGTACGCCATCCGGTGTAGGCGCCGGTGAGCAGACCGGTGTAGTGGGCGGCGGTCATGGGTGAGGCGCGGCCCGCGCTGTCCGGGGCGACAGCCAGCAGCAGCCCGCCGAGCGCGGCCGCCGACAGGGCAAGCGAGCGGCCGCGTTCGCTCACTCGGCGGGCCGGGGCGATGGCGGCGAGGACGCGGTGCGCTTGTCCGAGATCGCGGCAGACCGCGTCGGCGGTCCAGGGCATCTGCAGCGCGTTGTCTTCCCGCACCGCCAGACCGATTCCGACATCGGCGAAGGCCAGTGCCCTGTGCGCGCGCGGGCTCAGCACCGCGACGACGTGACCGTCCTGTTGCAGCGTGCGCACCCGCTCACTGAGCGAATGGGAGGAGGAAACGAATTCGTCGGCCATCGACCGTAGTTCGGCGGCGTCGGCGCCCGCGGCGAGGGTGACGCGCAGTCCCGCGCTGCGCGCCCGGCTCAGCAGCGCGTGTGCCCGCCGGTCGAGTTCGCGGCCGATCAGCACTCGTCCGACCGGTTTTCCGTTGTCGTGGAGTTCGCGCCACACGGGGCGAGGTGTCACGCCGTTATCGGGTTTCCCGGTCGCGGGGTGCACCAGTGTGCGGTGGCCCCCCGACGACAGGTAGCGATCGGTGTCGTCGGGCTGGGTGTCGTCGTCCTGGTTTTCGCCGGCCTCTTGCTCCCACAGCAGGCGCTGGCCCGCGCTCCACACATCGGCGACCGACCATCTCTGGTCGGTCGTTTCGGCGTCGAGTACCAAGCGGCGCGCGGTCAGTAGCGACTCCCCGTCGATGACCAGTGCCGACAGTCGGTCCAGCCGCCGCCAGACCCGCGGGTGCAGCGTCAATACCCCCGCGCGGCCCAGCACCGTGGAGACCAGGGCGCCATAGGCCTCCCGGCTCGCCCGCGCCGCCTTGGGAGCGCCGAGTTCCAGCGCGTCGGCGGCGCCGAACAGGCCGCGACCGCCGAGAACGGAGGTGACCGCGCCTACCAGCGCACCCGCCGCCGTTTCGTCGGCGACCCGTTCGATCGGTCCCTGCGGCATCTCGACCACGCGGGTGGTTGGGGACAGCGGATCGCACACTTCCGCCGGGCGGCGGTCGATCTCGGTCTCCCAGTTGCGCCACTGCGCGTACCTGGTCATCGACTCGGTCAGGGTGAAACCGCGGTGGACTGCGTCGATCACGAGATTCGCCGTGCCCGCTGCCGCGCTGTTGCCCAGCGCGTTGCCGATGGCGTTGGCCGTGGTGAGCACCACATCCGTGCGTGGACGGCCGAGCTGGTCCTCCAGCCGTTTACGGAGACGGGGCTGGGTGTCGATGAAGGCTGCCGCCGCGCGCAGCACCCGGGCGGGCCCGCGCAACGGCAGCACCGCGCCCACCGCCGACAACCCGATCGCCCCCACATCGCCGGCGACCTGGATGGCGGCGGCCAGCACCGGTTCCCGATCCCCGGGATGCTCGCAGCCGCGGCTCCAGTCCAGGTCTCCGACCGCGGTGTCGGTCTCGACGGACTCGATCGCCGACACCAGGGCGGGCAGATCGGCCGCGCCGTGCTCGAGCGCGGCGACGACACGGCCGGTCACCGCGTTCACCCGCCACCAGCGCACGTCGCGGCGCCGGTCCAGGGTCCGGTGCAGCGCCTGCGTGACGTCTCCGCTCTTACCGGAGTCCAGGCCGCGCACCTCGACGGTGGCCCGGTCCTCGTAGAGCGCCACGCGGCGGCGGGAACGCAGCGCATGCGGATCGATCAGCGCCGCCAGCTCGTCGCGCAACTCCTCGTCGCGTCCCAAGTTCAGCAGCGACGCGCCCGCCCGCGCGCCCGCGGCCACCGCCTGCACCGGCGCCAGTGCCGCTTTGGTTCCCAGATCGACGACCTTCTCCACACCGGCGCGGGCCATCTCCGCCGCCACGGAGGTCGGCGCCTCGAGCCACCACGGTGAGACGACTCCGCGTAGTAAAAAGCTCATACCCGGCAGCTACCCAGGCAAAGACAGAGCAAACCGTCCCGGCCGCGGTCTCGGACGACCTCGGCCGGGCCCGGAGCGCCGGTCAGTTCGTGGCCGTGGGGTCCAGAACCACCTTCACCGCACCGTCGGTCTTCTGCTGGAAGATGGCGTAGCCTTCCGCCGCGTCGGTCAGCGGCAGACGATGGGTGGCGAAGGTGTCCACGCCGAGCGGGTCGCCGTCGCGCAGCAGCGGCATGATGTCCTCGACCCACCGTTTGACGTTCGCCTGGCCCATCCGCATCTGGATCTGCTTGTCGAACAGCACCCGCATCGGCAGCGGATCGAGCATGCCGCCATAGACGCCGATCACCGAGATCGTGCCGCCCCGACGGACGATGTCGATCGCGGAGTTCAGCGCCGCGAGCCGGTCCACGCCCGCGGTGTCCATCACTTTCCGGGCCACCGGATCGGGCAGGAAGGCCGCGGAGCGCTGGGCGGCGGACGCGATCGGCGAGCCGTGGGCCTCCATCCCCACCGCGTCGATCACCGAGTCGGTGCCGCGGCCGTCGGTCCAACCCCGGATGATGTCGCCGACCGGCTCGTCGACCGCGCTGAGGTCGATCACCTCCACACCGCGCGCGGCCGCTCGTGCCAGCCGCTCGGGCACCCGGTCGACACCGATGACGCGATAGCCGCGATGCGCCGCGACCCGGCAGGCCATGTCCCCGATCGGGCCGAGGCCGAGCACGGTCACCGATCCGCCGTCGGGCACCGCGGCGTATTCCACCGCCTGCCAGGCGGTGGGCAGCACGTCGGACAGGTACAGGAAGCGGTCGTCGGCCGGTCCCTCGGGCACCTTGATGTGGGTGGCGTCCGCGTGCGGCACCCGCAGATACTCGGCCTGGCCACCGGGCACCTGCCCGTAGAGCTTGGAGTAGCCGAACAGGGCCGCGCCGCAGCCGTACCTGCGGACCTGCGTCGTCTCGCATTGGGTGGGCAGGCCGGTCCGGCACATGTAGCAGGCGCCGCAGCTGATCTGGAACGGGATGACGACGCGGTCGCCGCGCGCCAGTCCGGTGACGGCCGAGCCGGTCTCGACCACACGTCCCATGGGTTCGTGGCCGAGGACGTCGCCGTTGCTCATGTAGGCGCCGAGCACTTCGTACAGGTGCAGGTCGGATCCGCAGATTCCGCTGGAGGTGACCTCGATGATCGCGTCCGTCGGGGCCTCGATCCGAGGATCGGGCACCGTTTCCACGGCAACTTTACGTCGCCCTTGCCAGGTCACTGCCTTCATCCGCGCGCTCCTCCGGTCGAAGTCGATACAGTCCCCGTCCTACCCGGACGCCTGGTCGCGAAACGACCGGTGACCGGGTTCGCTCTGCCGCGGGCGGGTAGAGGCGCGGGCCGGAAAGAAGACCGCAACGCCCGGACCTGGCGCGCCGGGCCTGCGGTGACTGCCTCACCTGGACAGGTGTCCGCCGACGGGATCACCGCCGATGTCTCGCGGCGGATGCCGTCGGCGTCGGTCCTGCCCCGGCGACGCATCGCGGAGCGCGGTAGGCGGATCGTGGCGCCGCCGCGGGAGACCGACCCGGCGGATGCTGTCAGCCGAGGTGCGCCTGATGTGTGCCCCCGCTGATCGGGGGTAGGCGGACTGAACCGATACACATTGTGAATCAGGAGGTTTCCTTCATGGCCGGACCGACCGCCCTCGCGCTGGTGTGCACGTTGAAGAAGTCGCCCGCCGAATCCAGCAGCGACCTCATCGCCCGCCAGGTGCTCGACGAACTGGCCGGGCACGGCGTGCGGGGCACGGTGCTGCGCGTGGTGGACTACGACGTGCTGCCCGGAGTCACCGCCGACGAGGGACCCGGCGACCAGTGGCCCTCGATTCGCGAGCAGGTCGCGGCGGCCGACATCCTGCTGATCTCGACCCCCACCTGGGTCGGGCACATGTCGTCGGTGGCGCAACGGGTGCTGGAGCGATTGGACGCCGAGCTGTCCGAAACCGACGACGCGGGCCGTCCCGCGATGGTCGGCAAAGTCGCCACCGTCGCGGTGGTCGGCAACGAGGACGGAGCGCACAAGATCGTCGCCGATCTGTATCAGGGACTCAACGACATCGGATTCACCATCCCGGCGCAGGGCTGCACGTACTGGAACGACCAGGCCATGGGCGGCACCGATTATCGAGATCTCGACTCGGTGCCGAAGGCGGTGGCCTCGGCCACCGCGGCGCTGGCCGGCAACGCCGCCCACCTGGCCCGCCTGCTGGGCGACCAGCGATACCCGCCCGTCGGCTGAACCCCGGCACGATCGCGCCGACACCTCCCCCGG